>JAIETQ010000037.1 GCA_019744995.1 Amoebophilaceae bacterium | reverse complement strand
AGATAAGGCAATCTTTAAAACCGAAAAATATAGTGTTAGGATTATAGACAATCCTTGGAAAGCTATCTTAGCTTCCTTTTCTATGGTATATATTCCTATAACAATAGATTTTTTAGAAGACAATTCCTCATCTTTTGAAGCAAAAATAATGCACAAATTGTCTCTACTTTCTTAAAAAAACAAGTCATTTAGAAAGTTTTTAGCTAATTTTAACTCCAAACGATACTTCGACCCATAAAATAGTTTAAAATATTCCATGACAAATATATTTATTTGGTTACAACGTAGTTGCTTGATTTTATGCCTCGGATCTTCTTTTACAACCTATGCCGAAACAGCAGAAGCGCTATTTGAAGAAGAAAAAGAGAAACAGATTGAGGCCAATACCACTTTTTTTATCACACCAGAAGCGGTAAAGCAAAACTACAACAACTATAAACCCATCGATCGATCTGTAGAAAAAATAGATCGTTTTCGAGTAGTTGAACAGCATGGTTACAACCTCCAAGATCTTGGCAACCATAAAACAGCTGCTCAACCTATTATCTATACCTTACCAAAATTTATAGGTATAACCTATGGATTATCTGCGTATGATTTTTATTTTCCAAACCCTCAAACCATCCGTTACTACGCCACGCATAAAGCTTATACCCACTTTAATGTTATTTTAGCCAACTTAGGAAGTTTTATTTTTGATAGCTGCTACTGTCATCGTCTTTTCAAGAACTGTCACCTAGGTGTAAATGTACGTAGCACGATGACAGAAAAAGAATGGATTACTAAAGACGATGTTAAAATTGTCAGTATATTTCCAGATTTTGACCTATTTGCCCATGTTAAAACCACAGATGAGTCCTATCATTTGTTCACTAGTTTTTCAAGCACTACCTATAAAGCTAAAGAAACGGGTGGGATTCGCTCCTCTAAAGCAAAGGAGAAGTTTGACTTTAAGGGTAAAGATCCTAGCAAGCGATATGATTCTTCACTTGAACTTTTAAAGGAAGCATTCATGGAAAACAAGCTACCAAATGACGATAAAGGAGTCAGTCATACAGATCTTAGACGTAATTTGTACCTCTACCACCAATACGCTTTTAGTGAGCAAATACACTTATATCATGAACTGATCAACAGTAAAAAAAAACATACTTCTATCATAGCAGCTGATGAGAATTTATTAGACTTCATAACAGATCGTAAGGATAGGCCTAAAAATAATAACGAAAGTAAAAAAACCACCGTCTTCATGCATGCTTTAATACATGAAATGGGAGTGAAAGGAGACTTGGAACAGCTGCGTTTATTCTATCGGCTCTATTATAGATTAGAAACTACCCGCTTAACTTACAACTTTCTGGCACCCAAAGTCATACCACTTGATCCATGGGTTGAAAAATTAGTGGGTAAAAAGCAAAGTACTATAGACCCGCCCCTAGATACGAAAGGGAGCGATAAGCAACACGAACATTATCTGGGTTTAAGTACGCGCTTGAACCTCTCTGAAAGTGGTTTACAAAAACTCTACATGGATGGTGCTTATTTATTGTCACCATTCAGTGAAAAGTACCATACCATGCAGTTGACTTATCAAGATAAATTCTTTACCGTAGGCTACCATAGCATCCAATACAAAAGCCCCTATATCGTAAATAAAGGGTATAGTATCTACCGCAAGTGGAATAAACAATTTGCACCAACTGATGCAAAACAACTCTCCCTAGCTATCTGTTATGGTTGGCCTATCCTCTATCTGAACCCTTTTGTATCCTTTACAAGAATCAATAACTATATTTTCTACAAAAAGAAAAATAGCTCCATTGATGACCATTATGACCATTGTATCGCTGAACCGGTACAAGCCACTACGCCAGCCGATAACATATCTTATGGAGGAAATATAAACTTTTGCCTATTTACTTATTTTCATATAGATAACAACCTAACTTTTTTCAAAGGGATCAGCAGCCCCTACAAAATTTTCAAAGGATATATTCCCTCTTATAGCTATACAGGTCGGTACTACTATGCACACCAGCCTTTTAATAAGAGATTGGATATAGAAACTGGCATAAACGTTCATTTTAAAGCGCTGTATTATGCAGATGGCTATGACATTATTGCGCAACAATTTTACAGACAAAATGAATTTGCCACAGAAGGAAGATGTGTTTTGGATCTTTTTATTAACTTTAGAATCAAAAACATTAAACTATTTTTGAAGTATAGCTCTATCAACCAAGACTTCTACAAACCAACAGCTTACTTCGCCACACCATTTTATCCTGGGCTCAGAAAAGCAGCTGATATTGGTGTAGAGTGGTGTTTCTTTGATTAACTATAAGGAGACCGTTGGGAATGGACCTAATATCAGTACCCCAATGCCGACCATCAACTATTTTACGTTTTTCTATTGCTTTTACTGGTAGGAATGGGTAGGTGTATGTATGAGGAAGCATGGAATAAAAAGGAGACTGCTTCTTGATTGACCGTAGCCATAAACTTTTTAAATAAATTAAAGGCTTCAAATTTAAAGGTAATAATTGGGTCTTGTCTTTCGTAAACCGCATTCTGTACAGATTGCTTTAAATCATCCATAGTACGCAAGTGACTTTTCCAATGTTGGTCAATGACACTAAGCATGACGCTAGATTCTAAGCTCTTTATTAAATCTTTACCCTGAGAAGTGATAAAATCATCATAATCAGTGGTGGCTCGCACATAAATTTTCCCATCAAAAAAGGGAATATCTACATAGGTAAGCGTTTCTGGAGCAGCATGTTGTTGCACATATTCCAGCAACATTGTTTGCAATGCCCCAAAACGTTCATAATATATACCTACCAAACAGGCATAAATCTCTTCGATAAGTTCTTCTCTTTTTTTATCTAAAAAAAACTCGGCTGGAAAAAGATCCGTAATGCCAAATACACTAACCAGAATAGGATTCAATACACCAGCTTCTTGTCTATTATCTTCATGCTCTACAATGTTAGTAATGGTATCATGGAGCATACGCATGATGTCTAAGGCTACACCATTGTTTAGTAAGGCATGATTACGTCTTTGATAGACCGTGTTACGGTGCATACCCATCTCTCGGTCATATTCTAACAAACGTTTCCGCATAGCAAAGTTATTTTGCTCAACTTTCTTTTGTGCACGTTCTATAGACCTACTCACCATGCCATGTTGTATCACCTCTCCTTCTTCTAAGCCAAGCTTATCCATCACAGCAGCAATCCGATCAGAACCAAACAAACGCATCAAACTATCTTCTAAGGATAAGAAAAACTGAGAAGATCCGGGATCTCCTTGTCTTCCAGCACGTCCTCTTAACTGCCTATCCACCCGCCTAGACTCATGTCTTTCTGTGCCAATAATAGCCAGGCCGCCCGCCTCTTTTGATGCTGGGGTAAGTTTGATGTCCGTACCACGGCCAGCCATATTGGTGGCAATAGTAACCGTGCCTGCTTTACCTGCTTCTGCTACTACTTCTGCTTCTTTTTCATGGTGTTTGGCATTTAAAATTTGGTGAGGAATTTTTCGAAAAGAAAGCATTTTACTCACTAATTCAGACACCTCTACCGAGGTAGTACCAACCAATACCGGTCTACCTGCTGTAGATAGTTCTACGATTTCTTCAATAATAGCATTAAATTTTTCACGTACGGTTTTATAGACCTTATCCTCTTTGTCTGCTCGCAATAATGGCCTATGTGTTGGTGTAGCTACTACTTCTAACCCATAAATATCCCAAAACTCCTGGGCATCAGTCTCTGCTGTACCGGTCATACCTGCTAATTTATCATACCTATGAAAATAGCTTTGCAAAGTAATCGAGGCATAGGTTTGCGAAGGTTTTTCTATTTCAACCCCCTCTTTTGCCTCTAACGCTTGGTGTAAACCATCTGAATATCTACGACCATCTAAAACCCTACCGGTTTGCTCGTCTACAATTTTTACTTTACGATTGGCTACAATATAGTCTACATCTTTGCTAAACAAGACATATGCCTTTAACAACTGATGTAATGCATGAATACGCTGTGATTTTATTTTATAACTCTCTTGAAAATGGGTACGTTTATGCATAGCCTCCTCTTGGGTTAACGAGGCATCATTTTCAATAGAAGCCATATGGGCCGCTATGTCTGGAAGTGAAAAGAAAGCAGAATCTACCTCTTTCTCCGTCAAGTGTTGTAATCCCTTTTCAGTAATCTCTACATTATTTTGCCGTTCATCTATTGCAAAAAAGAGCGGTTCGTCCGCCTCTGGCATCATTTTATAGTTTTCTTGTATGTAGTAAGATTCTACACTATCCAACAGCTGACGCATACCTTTTTCACTCAGGAACTTTATCAAAGGCTTATACTTAGGCAGCCCTCTATAGGCGCGAAAAAGAGCCAACCCACCCTCATTTGTCTTGCCTTCTTTTATTTTCTGTTTAGCCTCTTGCAGGAAAGAAACTACCAAATCTTTTTGTAATTTAAAAACCGCTTCAATTTTGGAGGCTAATTCTTTATAAACATGGGCATCATTTTCTTCTACTGGCCCAGAAATGATCAATGGGGTTCTAGCATCATCAATGAGCACAGAATCCACCTCATCGACAATAGCAAAATAGTGGTCACGTTGCACCAATTCACTAGCATCGGTAACCATATTATCTCTGAGGTAATCAAATCCAAATTCATTATTGGTGCCAAATATAATATCGGCCTGATAGGCCTGTTGGCGTTGTGTGGAGTAGGCAGGAGAGGCATCTATGCAATCTACCCTAAGTCCATGAAATTCAAAAATGGGTGCCATCCACTGGCAATCCCGCTTGGCCAAGTAGTCGTTTACAGTAACTACATGCACCCCCTTACCACTTAATGCGTTTAAGAAAGCGGCCAACGTAGTAATCAGGGTTTTTCCTTCACCGGTAGCCATTTCAGCTATTTTTCCTTGGTGTAACGTTATACCCCCCATTAATTGCACATCATAGTGGACCATTTCCCAGGGGACCATATGTTTACTTACCTCCCAACTAGTTGCCCAAATGGCATTACCCCCGTCTAGTGTCACATACCCTTTCGTCGCAGCAATAGAGGCATCAAAGGCAGTCGCTGAAACAACTAACTCATTATGATCCCTAAAACGCCGAGCGGTTTCTTTTACTATCGCAAAAACAGGCGACAACACTTGATCTAATATTTTTCCTAAGCCTTTTTTCTGCTCTTTCTCTAGTTGTTCTAGTTGCTTGTATTGCGCTGATTTTTGATGAGTCAAGGTTAAAGGATCTACATCGGTTCCTGTTGCATCCTCAGCAATACTTTGATTCAATTGGGCTACTTCAGCAACAATAGGCTCGAGGTGTGCGGCTATTTGGGTACGGATAGCGGTAACTTCTGCACGCAATTGATCATGAGAAAGTAGCTGCAGGGCTTCATACCGTTGATTGATCTCTACTACTTTTTGATCATAAAATCGCCGTTTTTTTGCATTAGATGAAGTGAAAATTCTAGAAAAGAGTCGATTTAACATATCTTTTATGGGTAAATAAAGCTAAAATTCTAAGGAGAGGTGCACGCTGAACCAAGCTAAATACTACAGATAATAAACCAGCAACGATTACGATCGTACAAAAATTAAAGACAACACGCGGTGATGAGAGGATTTGAACCTCCGACACACGGATTTTCAGTCCGATGCTCTACCAACTGAGCTACATCACCAGAGAAATAGCTAACGCATATTAGGTGCAATTTACTCATTTTAACCTATTTTCACAAGTAAATAACATCATTTATCACCCGCCCCGCGGCGGAATAGTCTCATACAGGGTAAAATGGGTTTTTCGAAACTGACGATAGCCTTCCATGTAGGCCATTTCTTCCTTGGTAGCCAAGGTGCCGTTTTTGACTTTGCGGGCCATTTCTTTAAGGCCGCAAGGAAGAGTAGGAATCTTGATTAATTCATTTAAGGCATGCTGTACCCTTGGATCTTTATAGTCTAGAATAAAAAATGGATATTTTAAACCCCTATCTCCTGTAGGATATAAACAACAGAACAAATCCTCTATCATTGGTGCTGATATACTCATACGATAACGTCTATGTACTTCCCCCAACAAATCAACATATCCTAATCCATCAAGCTGATGCATAGCAAAAATAGCTAACCTGCGCTTGGCTTCAGAGAATTTTGTTGTAATAATAAAGAAATTTGCACTATCTTCGTTTCCTTCCGGCCCAATAGCAGCGTAATAACTAGGATGATCTAAAACGACAAGAAAATCTGATAAAGAATAACTTGAGTCGATTTTACAGCCAATTTTATAATCTAGATAATCTAAGAATTCTTGGTAAGCATCGCTTATTATTTTAGAAAACTTAAATGGATAGTTGTATAAATAATATTCATTCTGATCAGGTTCTTTTTCCCATAAAGCTAACAGTTCACCGGATACTATTTTTTTGATCTTTAGAGCTATCTCATTAGGCAACGTTGGATTAGCTATTATTTTCTCCAAGCAAGCTATTATCTTTTTACCATCAAATCTGTGATTTTGAGACAAAACCATTCCGTGGTAGTGTAAAAAATCAAAGCAAATTACAGTACTTAACAATGAAGCGGATAGCTTCCCTGTTGTATACAACTGATACGCTCTGTCTAGATAGGCCAGGTATTGATCTAGGCGTAACAACTCCATTGCATATATAGCAATTTTTTTATTTTCTTCAGGATAGTTGGGGTTAGCTAGATAAGCCATACTTTCCTCCCAATAATAATTGGGATGCTTGTACATTACTAAAAAATCTTTGGATTTAAGTAGCTCCTTTGGGTCCTTCCAATTCCCTATTTTACACGCAACAGCTTCAATTTTTTGAGGGAAGGTAACTAATTTTCCTGCCTTACAGCCATTTTTGGTGATATCTACTGGTACCTTATAGGTAGTATAGTCTCGATAGGAAAAACCTACAAAGTAGTCAATCCACCTCAATAAACATGGATTATCTTCCAAAACTTGAGCATTTACTATTACACTAAAAAAAAACAACCTGCCTATTAATAGAATTATCAACTTATTATGCATAAGTAACTTAAAATAAAAATTACTACTTAAAACCATGATTTAATCATCACAATATAACAAGGGCAATAATTTATTACATAAATTATTGCCCTTAATGGAACAAATTTAATTACCAGTATAACGCCTTATTGAACCTTTACTTAGTTCATGATCGCCGTCACTACCATCATGTACTTTTTTAGATCCAGCAGCCATTACCTTTGAACTACTAATGGCAATACCACAATGACCTGAGGCATTAGCATAATCTCTCTTCTCAGCAATCACATCACCTGGCTTCCAAGTTACACCAGACCCCTCACCCTTATGCTCCCAGTTAGGTATATAAAAGCTAGCATCTGCCCAGTCTTTTGCATAGGGAGGCCATCCATTTGATTGCTTAGGAGGAGTTATGCCGCTATCATATAATATATCGTTAATAAACAAGTTACACTTCCAGGAATTCCTAGGATAATAATACTTCTTTTTGATGTCATCATTAGGATATTTAGAGGCCTCATAGGCCCATGCCGTACTACCTTCATTAGCCTCTGCCTGTTTAGCAAACTCTTCAGGCTTTACATTGTACTCCAAACCACTACTACATCCTCCTAATCCGCCTAGCGCCAACAACCAGGTTACGCCTACTACTTTATTGAAATGGATCATACTATGCTCGAATTTAAAAGTGTCAAACAATTGATTAACTTAAAAATATTTTACGACTTTATTTTTTCATAAACAAATTTTTAAATAAATAATAAAAGCATTTCATAATGAAGCGTTTACAATACCCCCCTATCGCGCACCAGGCGGAAAAATGACTTCACAAAAATAAATTGAGATTTTTGAAGGGTATGACAGGATGCTATATAAGAGATCTCTACCTGGGTAACTAAGGTGTTGTTTTTAACTTGATGGAATAAGGTTTTTAACTCAGATAATATAGATTTATCTGGACTAGCTAACATAAGGAAAGAATAAGACCATTGCTCTTTGGGAGGAGCTTTTAGACCATAAAAAAAACAGCTCCAACCATAAGCGTGTCGGATGCTTTTCTTGCACTTGTTGCATAACGTATAACCTTTAAAAAGGACAAGGAAAATGTACAATAGCCTGCTTAAAATTATTGCATTTTACGGCTTTTTTATTTGAAAAACAAATCTATCTCATCACCCGCCCCGCGGCGGAATAGTCTCATACAGGGTAAAATGGGTTTTTCGAAACTGACGATAGCCTTCCATGTAGGCCATTTCTTCCTTGGTAGCCAAGGTGCCGTTTTTGACTTTGCGGGCTAGGGTTTTAAGACCGCAAGGCAGGGTCGGAATCTCTATAAGCCTATCTAAAGCACGTTGCAGGTCTGGATGTTTATAATCTATAATAGAAAATGAATATTTTAATCTACTACTCCCCGTATCATAGAAACAACACAATAAATCTTCTATCATTTGCGGAGAGATATTACCCCCACGATAAGAAGAGCAAACATTTCGGATAAATTCAGCGTATGCTGATACATCAAGTCGATGCATGGCAAAAATAGCTAACCTGCGTTGCTCCAAGGAGAACCTAGGCATACTAATAAAAAGATTTGCACTATCTTCCGTTCCTTCTATACCTATAGAAGTATAATAAGAAGGATGATCTAAAATTATAATGAAGTCAGATAAATTATCACCATTAGGGAAGGCATCACAAAAGCCACCGTTGTAATAAGCTAGTAGTTCCTGTTCAGCCTCACCAATAATCTTAGAAAACTTAAAAGGATGGTTATATACATTATATCCATCCTGATCAGGTTCTTTTTTCCATAAAGCTAACAGTTCACCGGATACTATTTTTTTGATCTTTAGAGCTATCTCATTAGGTAACGCCGGGTTAGCCATTATTTTCTCCAAGCAAACTGCTATCTTTTGACCATAAAATCTATGATTTTGAGATAAAACTATTCGATGGTAATGTAAAAAATCAAAGCAAATTACAGTACTTAACAATGAGGCGGATAACTTTCCTGTTGTATACAACTGATACGCTCTATCTAAATAGGTCAGGTATTTATCTATATCTAAAAATTCCATTGCATATATAGCAAGCTTTTTATGTTCTTCTGTATAGCTGGGGTTAGCTAAATAAGCCATACTTTCTTCCCAATAATAATCGGAATGCTTGTACATAACCAAAAAATCTTTGGATGTAAGTAGCACCTTGGGATCTTTCCAATCTCCTACTTTACACGCAATGGCTTCAATTTTTTGAGGAAAAGTGACTAATTTACCTGCTTTACAGCCATTTTTTGTAATATCCACAGGTGGTATATAAGTGGCATAATTCCGCAATGGTGCTCCTGCCAAATAGTTAATCCAACCTAATATAGATGATTCATCTTTCATATGTTTAGCATGTAATGTTACAGGAAGAAAAAAAAGAGGCTTGCTAAGCCTACTGCAAACCTATAATGAATAGGCCATTTATAACAAGCATTACGATTTATATATTTCATTATACCAATAGGATAAAAAGTGCAACAACCTCATCTAGAGCATTGTTGCACTTGGTTGATTAAAATTAGCTTCCAGTATAACGTCTTACGGAACAACCTGTTAGTTCATGATCACCGTCACTACCATCATGTACTTTTTTTTCTCCCGCAGCCATTACTTTGGAACTACTGATGGCAATACCACAATGACCTGAATTACTACCTATCTTATTAGCAATTACATCACCTCGCTCCCAAGTTACACCAGACCCCTCACCCTTATGCTCCCAGTTAGGTATATAAAAGCTAGCATCTGCCCAGTCTTTTGCATAGGGAGGCCATCCATTTGATTGCTTAGGAGGAGTTATGCCGCTATCATATAATATATCGTTAATAAACAAGTTACACTTCCAGGAATTCCTAGGATAATAATACTTCTTTTTGATGTCATCATTAGGATATTTAGAGGCCTCATAGGCCCATGCCGTACTACCTTCATTAGCCTCTGCCTGTTTAGCAAACTCTTCAGGCTTTACATTGTACTCCAAACCACTACTACATCCTCCTAATCCGCCTAGCGCCAACAACCAGGTTGCGCCTACTACTTTATTGAAATGGATTATACTATGCTCAAATTTAAAAGTGTCAAAAAATTGATTAACTTAAAAGTATTTTACGACTTTTTTATTTGAAAAACAAATCTATCTCATCACCCTCCCCGCGGCGGAATAGTCTCATACAAGGTAAAATGGGTTTTGCGAAACTGACGATAGCCTTCCATATAAGCCATTTCTTCCTTGGTGGCCAAGGTGCCATTTTTGACTTTGCGGGCTAGGGCTTTAAGGCCATCTTGGAAGAAGTCTGGAACAGTCTGTTTGCCTTAAGGCTAATGAGGTCAAATAGGAAATGGTATGCATGGTAATTATTAATGCATTGCTATACTGGTAATTTTCACCTCTTTTTTTTTAAAATTTATTATATTACTTTTTATTCGAGGAGATTATTTTTTATAACATGGCTTATTTTTGTTTTTATGGCAATAAAAATCTCTACTATTTATCAATTTAAAATTATCTTAAAATATACAAAACCTAAAATTTGGCGGCGTATACAAGTACCAGAAAAATACAATTTTGAAGATCTGCACTTTTCTATTCAAAGTGCCATGGGTTGGGAAGATTATCATTTACATAAATTTGAGATAATCAACCCTAAGACTGGACAAAAAGATTTGATTGGTATACCAAATGATGAAGCATTTTTGGATGTAATCCCTGAAGATAAAGCAGAAATAGCGCAATATTTTTTATCCCCTAAAGATAAAGCGACTTATGAGTATGATTTCGGTGATGGATGGCAACATGAGATTGTTTTAGAAAATATTTTACCTGCAGTTGCCTGCGTTACTTACCCTCAATGCCTCGCTGGTGAGAGAGCATGTCCACCGGAAGACTGTGGAGGAGTAGGTGGTTATGAATATCTTTTAAAAATTATAGCCGATCCAAATCATGAAGAATATGAGGAACGTATTGAATGGTTAGATGATGATTTTAATCCAGAATATTTTGATCATAAATTAGTTAATTTTAGTAATTCAACCTAATCTGCTCTACGCCTCTAAATGGTCTTCATGAATTTCATGGGCCCAATTATCTATCATTCTGGTTTCTTCATTAAAATTAATGCCTAGTAGGATATAGAAATCCCAATCCTTGCAGCAACATATGTAAATTGCTGTGGTACTGTTTTTCCTGTTTGGTATCGATATAATAAGGAAGCGTTGAAAAGGCCGTATTGATATGGTCTATAAAGGATACAATTTTTTTATTAGACAGTGCACGTCTGATTTTATCTCTTTCTTGTAAAAAATAATCCTTTACGCTTTTCTCTAAACTGTATTGTATGCTCTTCTGAAAGGATGATTGTATTTCTTTGTTAGAAAATTTTTATAAATTGTGGATACATTTTTTCAACCTTCAGTCAATAGAGAGTAGTGGGGCACAATCCGATTCAAGCCCTGTATCAGCAGTGCTCTCCTCATCATCCAATAGATCGGAGTTGTTTCGTGCTGCCAAATTTTTACTATGGGATTGCTTTCTTTTAAACACTTTCATTGCCCTAGTAAAAAACACCTTACATTTGTTTTGTCTTAGCGAAGAGCTGTCCTGTTTACTACTTTGAACAACATGGTTGCATTCAGTAGACTTAGGGGATTTACGGTCCGTATCCATTGGATAGGTTGAGTTACTACACCCCTGGGTAATGGTAACGCATAACGCTGCTACACCTATTTTTGAGCAATACATAATATTTTTTATGAAAAATCATTTAGATAATGCCGAGGCATGCCTCGGCCATTTACAACAGACTACTGTTTATACTTTTGTTAGTTTGTTAACACTTCCTCTGTATAACCTTGTATAAAGTCAGCCAACTGCTCTCCTTCTAAATTACCTTTGGCTAATAATGCGAGATGATAAGCCCGTCTAGCCAAGGTTTTTTGGATAGATTTTTCCTGGGCATTCAATATTTTTTTAGCTAAAGGATGATTGCCATTAATAGAAAAAGTCATAGGGAACCAATCTTCTTTTTCCTTCCTTTTAGTGAATTGCTCCATGCGCCTAAACATTTCAGAAGTAATCAAAATTACAGGTAATTCATCTGGAGACATCGCCACTACATTCCAAGTGATTGGTTTGGACTCAATAGCTATTTCGTAAATTTCCTTTAAGGTTTGTTGTTCAGCTTCTGTAAGCATCTGTTCTAGGCAAACTTCCTGCTCAATTAAGCGCTCCATAGTATCCGTATCAATGCCTTTAAATTTAACCTTATCAAATTTTTGCTCACTAAAGTTAATAAAATTGGTATCGATCTGGCTATTTAACAACAATACATCATACCCTTTTTGTTCAGCTGATTGTAAGTAAATTTTATTTTTCTTTGGATCTGTGGTATATAATAGGACTAAATTGCCATGCTTATCGGTTTGCTTGTCGGAAACTTTAGTTTTATACTCCTCTATGGTATAAAAAGCACCCGCTGTATTTTGTAACAATACAACATCTTTCACCTTTTCATAAAACTTATCATGGGTTATCATGCCATATTTGATGAAGATAGCTATATCTTCCCAAGCGGATTCATAGTTTTTACGATCCTCTTGAAAGATATTTTCTAATTTTTCAGCTACCTTCTTAGCCACATAACCATTGATTTTTTTAACATTACTATCAGATTGTAAGGCACTTCTAGATACGTTTAAAGGGATATCTGGTGAGTCAATGACCCCATGTAACAAACGTAAAAAATCTGGGATAACCTCTTGTACTTCATTAGTAATAAAGACCTGCCTGGCATAAAGCTGAATGGTTTCTTTCTGTTCAAAATAGTTGGCTGCTTTAGGAAAATAAAGTATCCCGGTTAAGTTGAATGGGTAGTCAATATTTAAATGAATCCAAAAAAGAGGATCTGCTGCAAAAGGATAAAGCTCCTTATAAAAACTAAGGTAATCTTCTGGTTGTAAATCCAAAGGATTTTTAATCCATAAAGGAGCAGTATTATTAATTACCTTGCCATCAAATATGATGTCTATGGGTAAAAAACGACAATGCTTAGTTAAAATAGATTGAATACGTTCTGGTATTAAAAATTCCTCTTCAGCAAGGTGTAGGATCACTTCAGTACCTACTTCCTCTTTTTCGGTAGCACTCAGTTCAAAACTAGTACTTCCATCACAACTCCAATGCGCTGCTGGAGCGTCCGACTGATAAGATTTAGTGATGATTTCTACTTTCTTGGCAACCATAAAAGCCGAGTAAAAACCTAACCCAAAACAGCCGATGAGTTGATGTTTTTCTACTTGATCTTTATACTTTTCTACAAACTCAGTAGCGCCAGAAAAAGCAATTTGATTGATATACTGTTTGATTTCATCAGCTGTCATACCCACCCCATGATCTTTAATAGTAAGGGTTTTCTGCGCTTGGTTTACTAAAACCTCAACCGAGAGCTGCTCTACAGCGCCTTCATAAAGCCCCATAGCACTAAATTTTTTAAGCTTTTGGATGGCATCTACTCCATTGGCTACTAACTCTCTAAGAAAAATATCTTGGTCTGAGTAAAGAAATTTTTTGATAATCGGAAAAATATTTTCGGT
This sequence comes from Amoebophilaceae bacterium, assembly GCA_019744995.1. Classification (GTDB taxonomy): domain Bacteria; phylum Bacteroidota; class Bacteroidia; order Cytophagales; family Amoebophilaceae; genus Cardinium. The sequence continues at coordinate 5,195 of JAIETQ010000037.1, read as the reverse complement.
ATGTACAGATATGGTGCCTTTTTCATTCATTGTGGTATCAATTTTAGGTTAAACACAGTATTAACTACATAATTTACAACTGTAAACTACTCAATAAATTAAGCAAAATTCATTCCAAACTAATTAGGTGAATTTTTTATACAGATCTGAAAAGTTAACCAATGATTTGCCTGTTTTTACCTTCTTCATAACTTTATAAACCATATCAAACTGCTTCAGCAAATGGTTGACATCCTGTACCGTATATCCACTGCCCCGCGCAATACGTTCTTTCCGTTTTCTATCAATAATATGGGGGTCGGTTCTTTCTTTTGGGGTCATGGAGAGGATGATGGCTTCACAATTTTTAAAAAAATCTTCTTCCATGGGAAAATCTTCTAGGGCTGTACCTATGCCTGGCAACAGAGCCATCATATCTTTGAGATTACCCATCTTTTTAATTTGTTTAACTTGTTCCAACAAGTCCTCCAAGTTAAATTGATTGGTTTTTATTTTTTGGCTCAAACTGCGATGCTGTTCTTCATTATAGATTTGCTCTGCCCGCTCTACAAAAGAAATAATATCTCCCATACCTAAAATACGGCTAGCCATACGATCGGGATGAAAAAGATCTAAATCTTGTAGCTTTTCACCTGTGCTAATAAACTTAATGGGTTTATTGATGGTATTATAGATAGAAAGGGCTACACCACCACGGGCATCTCCATCTAACTTAGTGAGTACAACTCCGTCAAAGTCCAGTTGTTTATTAAAAGTTTCTGCGGTGTTAACGGCTTCTTGGCCAACCATGGAATCCACTACAAAAAGGGTTTCTGAAGGCTGTAACTGTTTTTTAAGCCTAGTAATTTCTTGCATCATTGCTTCATCAATAGCTAACCGACCAGCCGTATCTATAATCAGCAGGTCGGCCAAGCTATGCTTAGCTGCTTTAATAGCATGCTCGGCAATGATACAGGGGTTTTTCTCTGCTGGTTCGCTGTAGACCGGTATACCCAATTGCTCCCCTAGTTTTTTCAATTGGTCTGTTGCAGCAGGTCTATAGACATCGCAAGCTACTAAAAGGGGGGTTTTATTTTTATTTTTATAATAAAGCGCTAATTTGGCAGCTAACGTGGTTTTACCCGCACCTTGAAGCCCTGCTAACAGGATAATGGCTGGATTACCCGATAAGCGTATGCCTGTATGGGTAGTACCCATTAAAATGGCTAACTCGTCTTGTACCAATTTGGTAAAAAGCTGACCGGGAGAAACCGCTGACTTAATGTTTGTTCCAATGGCCTTTTGTTTAATAGCATCAGTAACTTGCTTGGCTACTTTATAATGCACATCTGCTTGTACCAAACTTCTTCTAATCTCTTTTAGGGTAGTAGCAATATTTATATCTGTAATACGCCCTTCTCCTTTTAGTGATTTAATCGCTTTTTCTAGATTTTTGCTAAGATTCTCAAACATGATTTACAATAAAAATGATATATTTATGCGCTTATAACGACCTTGCTTTATACTTTAATGTTGTACTATTATTTTCAGCTAAAATAGTAGCTGCTGACTCTTTTACTGCTGCAAGATCTACCTTACGTATGTAATGAATCTCCTGATTTAACAGATCTGTATCACCCAACAAAGTAGCTTCTGCTAAGTCTTGTGCACGATTTACAAGGTCTACTCGAGAAAAAACCAATTGGGCTTCTATTTGATTTTTTGCTTTTTCTAACTCAGCATCGGTGATTTTTTCTAACCTACTACATACGCTTAACAAGGCTTCTTCTGCTGTTTCAAAAGTAATATCCTTAGCTAGACTACCACTGATGATCAATAAACCTGGATCAAAAGAACCGGTTGTATAGGCATTGATTTTAGTATAAAGGGATTGATCTTCTACCAGATTAGCATGAAGTAATGATGACTTCCCCTCACTCAACACATTACACAATACTTCCGCTGCATAGTACCCAGACATGCCCTTGCCTGGCATATGGTAAGCTTTATAAAGCATATGCATAGGGACATCAGCTTCTACTGTTTTTACGCTAGGAGCTAGCTGCTTGGGTTCTTGAGGCAGTAACCGCTCGTAAGGGTTTCCAGCTGGAATAGGCTCAAACCATTTTTTACATAACTGCTCTACTTCAGCTCTTTTTATTTTTCCAGCCACTACTAAAACCGCATTATTGGGGCGGTAAAATTGATAAAAAAAATCTTTTACATCCTCTAGTGTAGCTGCTTCTATATGTTCTAATTTTTTACCAATCGTGGGCCAATTATAGGGATGGGTAGTATAGGCTATATCTGTTAAATGGTGCCACACATCTCCATAGGGTTGGTTAAGGTAGCGTTCCTTGAACTCCTCTATAACTACTTTACGTTGTACCTCGAGTGATTTCATATCAAATGCCAACCCCAACATGCGGTCAGACTCCAGCCAAAAAGCTGTTTCTAAATTCACAGCAGGCAAAGAGCAATAGTAATTGGTGATATCTGTAGTAGTATAGGCATTGTTATCTCCCCCAACTTGTTGTAAAGGCATATCATACGAGGGAATGTTACAAGATCCACCAAACATTAAATGTTCAAATAAATGGGCAAATCCTGTTTTAGCGGAAGACTCATCTCTGGAACCTACATGGTACATTACGTTCATGACAGCAATCTGACTGGTAGGTTCTTCATGCACGATGACTTTTAGTCCATTGGATAGCGTAAATGGTTCGAAATGGATCATGATGTAAAAATAGTTAAATGTAAAAACTTACGACTAATTTGGCACTACCTATGGGTCTCATTTCCTATTAGCCCATGGAGATCCACAACTCCATGGAAGGTTTGATCCACACGGCCGATTAAATGAATATCAGTAAAATGGCCATTCGACAATTTTGTAAAGGATACCCAGAGGGTACCCCCTTGGGTAACCACTTCTACAGGACTCTGAAATCCATAATAGCCACTACTTACCAGTGCACTCGCTACAGCCCCAGTACCACAAGATAAAGGTTCTGTCTCTAAACCACATTCACAGGTACGGAGTAGTAAATTACCTTGTGTTAGTTGTACAAAATTAAGGTTTACTCCTTCGTTTTCAAAAGGAGCCATCTTTCTTCTTGAAAAACCAACTAAGGTCATGTCAACCTCCCTGACATCATCGACTACTTCTATGTAATGACGTGTGCCATTGTATAAGAAATAGCCCTGGTTCATAGGCTGAATCAGGGTAACATCCTGTAAGCTAACGTGAATATTTGTATTGGCTACATGACCCGTGTGTAGGCCATCCAGAGCCATAAATCGAGCTTTTTGTTCTATTAACCCTACTTGTTGTGCATAATGCAGCGCAGCCCTGCTACCATTACCACATAACCCCCCTCCCCGACTACCATCGGCATTGTAATGCAACATAGCAAAATCATAAGCTGATTTTTTTTCAATGGTAATCAGACCATCTGCCCCAATCCCAAACTGTCTGTGGCAGAGCTGCCGAATTACAACAGGACTATAGAGATAGTGATGATCTACAACATTATGTATGATAATAAAATCATTTCCGGTTGCTTGGTATTTAGCAAACTTGAGTTTCATAATAGAACATGGCTTAAGGTTATGTAATTACATGCTTCGAATATAGGGATTAGGTGGGTTTAAAAAAAACGCTGGGCCATTTCTTTTTATTTCATATTATACCCTATAGTAACTGAACATGAAAACATAGCGCTACCATTAGCATAAAATAGGAAAGAGCATTTAGGAAATGCTATAGTAAGCTTATCTAGTATACTAAATCCTAGTAAAGTAAAGGATAAGCCTACTCCAGGATGATAGGGCATAAGCTTAAATGCTTTTAATTTACTGTGGTTGTATTGATCCTGAAGGCTATTACATTGTTGCTCTAATTCAGAATTGTGCGTGCGAGATGGATAACTAGGGTCTCCTGCTGATCTAATCCAAAAAGGTATATCAAGCAAGCAGCCTAGAGAGGAGAAAACAGCGCTTCTTGCGCCCCAAAATAAATCAATTTGCCCCTCAACTAAAAAACTATAGGTTACATAGGCAACCTTAACATATGGATCTAAAGCAGGCACATGTCCAACCTTTCCATTTTGTGTTAAAAAATGAAAATGCTCTTTTATGTTATGTAAGCGCAAGGATAAACATAAGGATCGATTGCTTGGATGATGATTGCGTGAATGGCTTATAGATGACATATGATCTGTTTTACTATAGTAAACACCCGTAGCATAAGGAAAAGCAGCATCCCAGTTTGTGGGTATTACATATAAAGAGGGATCAAAAGACCCCCTGAGCCCTATATGGCTGGTACACTTATTTTTTTGATCATAAGAGTGATTTACCTGACTATAAAGATCAGGTAAAGATAAGACCATAAACAATAGTATAAAAAAAAACCTATTCAACTTGCCCAATAGGAAACCTCTTTTCAAGACTTGTATAGTACGCATAATCACATAATTTTAAATCAAACTTTTTACAAAACTATATAAGTTAAACTACTGAGCTTCTTTGTGAAACGTTTTTATACTACTTATAAAACCTTATAGCGTTATAGCGATAAATACTTCCTTTGGAAAACCAGTGAGAGGGGTCTCCTAAGTAATCATCGTGTGCTAAATATTTCAATGAATCTTTAGTAATAAGCCTTATGAGTCCATCGGTATCTAAAATAGCAAATGTATCACATGTTTCATTTTGTATACCTACTACGTTGACATAATGCCATGCCTTCCAAGTATAAAATAAAAGTAAAATTACTGGATCTTTGTGTATCTCTATATCCTCTTTAATCATACACATAAATGGAGCAAAATCTGATTCCCCTACATGCACAGCTTTCTTATAAAGGGTTCCTGAAAGATTAGCACTTAGGTAATTTGCTAATTGAGATGGTGATGGACCTATATCAGGAATCGCACTATCGGTTGCAAACGTACAATGAGCTGCTGCTATTCCAGCAAATGTTGATACTCCTCCAGTAAATGGAGCCAATATCATACCCATGGCAGCCACTGCACAACCTGTTTTTTTTACTGTTCCAAACTTGTTTGGGTTATGTGAGCGAGGACAACTTGATCTAAAAGATGCATAATCGGTAATATTTTTTCCAGCTATTGTAAGTGCTCTTGCTGCTGAATTAGGACCACAATCCCATTTTAAGCTTTGTTGAGGGATGTTATGCATCGCACGTA
>JAIETQ010000081.1 GCA_019744995.1 Amoebophilaceae bacterium | reverse complement strand
ATTATGTCAATTTTAAAATTGCATACACGTTGACAAAACTTTTGTACCTTAGGTTCCATATATCTCCGTTTTTTAAAATTGGTTTTGCTTATTTAGAAAAATTAGAAAGTCTCCACCAAGAAGTTACTACTCGGATTCAATCTATTCCTGCAAAACAACGTATATTAGTTACCGTCCATGATGCGTTTAGTTATTTTGGAAGAGCCTATGATATTCAAGTAGTTGGTCTACAGGGTATTTCTACTGCAACAGAATGTGGACTGCAGGACATTGGGCGTATTGTTGACCTCATTGTGAACAACAATATTAAAGCTATTTTTTTAGAAACTTCTGTTTCAGATAAATCTATGCGCGCAGTTTTAGAAAGGTGTGGCTATTATGGACATAAGGTAGAAATAGGAGGGGCCCTTTACTCAGATGCACTTGGAGCTGAAAATACGTTAGAGGGAACTTATTGTGGCATGGTTCAAGCCAATACAGCAATGATTGTTAATGCACTAAAATAAATATGGAAGCTGAAGAAAAAACTATTTTATCCATAAAAGATCTAACCGTTTCTTATACAAATAATAAAACGGTTTTAGAAAATATCAACCTATCGTTACCCTATCATAAAATTATTGGTGTTATAGGGCCTAATGGGGCTGGAAAATCCACTTTATTAAAAGCTGCTATGGGACTTATCACTTATCAAAAAGGGGAGATCTCCTTATTTGGACAACCCATTGATAAGGTAAGAAGACGAATCAGTTATATACCACAAAAAGAATCCGTAGACTGGGATTTTCCAGCTTCTGTTTTTGATATTGCCCTTTTAGGTAGATACAATAGGCTAAGATTTTTTGAACGGCCTAGTAAAGCAGACAAGGTCATAACTATGCAATGTCTAGCAGAAGTAGGTATGGAAGACCTAGCTAAAAGACAAATTCGAGAGCTTTCTGGTGGACAGCAACAACGCGTGTTTTTAGCAAGAGCATTAGCCCAAGACGCTGAATTGTACTTTATGGATGAGCCATTTACGGGTGTAGATGCAACTACAGAAAAAGCGATTATTACGCTTATGAAAAATATGGTAGCCAAAGGAAAAACGATTATAGTAGTACATCATGACTTGGGGTGTGTACATGAATACTTTGATGCATTGGTCTTACTTAACCATACACTGGTAGCTTCTGGTAGTACTCAAGCTGTTTTTACTGCATCCCTTTTAGCAGAAACTTATGGCCATCAATTTCCTTTTCCATTTTTAATCAACAAATCATGAAAAAACTTTTTCTTTCTATATCTAGGTATTTTATCTCCCTTTTCAATAGCCTGATGCTGCTTTGTACAGGCTGTAGCCAAAGCTACAAGTATGGCATGGATCCTAGGGATAGGGATATCCCACGGAGCCTATGGAGCCAGTACAACCAGGAAGCAAGAGCGTCTAAAAATGCTACAATAAACCCTAAACTAAAATACAAATTGAATCAAGATAGAAAGAAGCGCCTCCAGGAGGCAATAGACAGATTACCTGCGCCTCATAATAACTTTATGACAAATATAAGATATAATAATATTGATGGGATAAAAGCTGCTTTAAACGATAATTTATACCAATATCAATCGTTAGTTGTTGCTGGCTTAACCCCTATCTATTTCGCTATTTCGTTACAACATACTGAGATCGTAAAATTATTGTTAGCACAAAAGGATAACAGGCTTAATGAGCCTTATAGGGCTCCAGATGGTGGGGAGGAAGGGGATACACCATTAATGCTAGCTGCCCGTACTAATACAGATATTCTAAGTCTTTTGTTAGCTGATCCAAATATTGATATAAATTTTAGTACCAACGGTGAATCAGCGTTAAAAGTAGCGATTCGATATAGGAATGTTGCAAACGTCAAATTAATAATTGAGCAAGGGAAGCCTGAATTTAACTATTTTGATCCCTCCCTATTTGAAACAATCATATTAACATGCTATCTCAATAAATTATCCGAAGATGCTTGTCAGCCGCTCTATGCAATTGCAAAATTGATTTTAGACCATGCTAAGCAGTATAATAAATTGAATGACATGCTCAATACACCTACATACATTGACTCCGTATTGCTACTAGCTCTACTGTGTCACAAAGAGAAGCTAGTAGAGCTATTATTGGAGTATGGAGCTAATCCAAATATAATAGGATACGGCCATAGCTCTTTATCTAAATTAGACGAAAAGCTAGTAAAGCTATTGGAGGGTGGGGCTAATCCAAATATGACAGAATTGGATGGCATTACCCCTTTAATGTTAGTTGTAAAACAAGAAAATGTTGCTATGTTCGATTTACTACTTAGATACAAAGCTAATCTAGAACAACTAACTAAGAGGCCGTTTGGCCAATCATTCAATACACTTTGTACCGCATTACGTTGTGCTCAGCATAAAAAATTTAAAAAAAATTCTTTATTTATGGCAAAAAAAATCCTAGATAAGGCTGGGTTCGGAATATGGAAAGCTTCTTTACTTGATGTATACTTGAATCCCCTATTAATAGCTTATTATAAAAATAATTTTGATAATCCGGATGATAAAGATTTTGTTCACTTTATTATTACTCAAATAGTAGGCCGCAAATATTGGCAAATAGCAGAAAAAAAATTACGTATAATTACTTCTCAAACTAAAGATGCAGTAATTATTATTACTACTTATTGGCCAAATAATCCGGAGCTGAACTAATGCAAACCTTTTTTCTTTTGTTGTTTAGTTGCTTAGTCTGTACAACATGCATGGGCATGGACCAGCAACAGCCTATAAAAATTGACTCCCAACCTGCTGCTGAAGATTCTTGCCAAGAACAAGCAGCATATACTATGGAAGTCACAAGTCATCCCTATCAAGCAGATGGAGAAGCCAAGGAATATGTTATAAATGACAATGGTGTGCGCTTAACCTATCATAAAGTATTAACATTGCTCAAGACCTGCTCTATATTTAGATCTTTTGTTATAGACTTTTTTAAAAACATACCCTACAACGCCTATTTTTGGGAAACCGTACCGGTTTCAGTCCATGAATGGCAAAATAAAGTTTTCCAATTTGTGGTTATTTCTACTACAGCACTTAGTCATAGATCTCCAGATAGGGAACATTTTAAAGACCATTTTATACGCGCTGAAAATCAAAATAAAAAAGTTATTTCCTTCCAAAGTCTAGGCAAAGATGCGTTTTTAATCGCTCCTTGTCCGAATCAAGCAGCCAACTATGGACACATTGCTGCTTTTGTAAAATACGCACCTCTAGCTCAACAACATGCACTATGGATGAAGATTGGAGAAGAAATGTCAAAAGTAATCCAGGAGGCTAAGGGGCAAAAAAAATGGTTGTCTACTGCTGGAGAAGGCATAAGCTGGCTACACGTGCGTATTGATTCACGTCCTAAATATTATAAATACACCTTATACAAACAGTGAAAATTTTGCAACAGCAAGCATTGTTAGATATGCGGTAAATATCGTATATCTTAATGCCATGCTTCTTCATGACTATACATTTTAGTAGGAGTGAGTTCTCTTTTTGAAGCGATGTCTGATAATAGAAAGTCCTCCCTTTTTTCAAGTGCCTCCATGGTTAATTCTCGAACCAAACTAGAGACAGATTTATGTTCTTGATGTGCTAATTCCGAGATAGCACCAGCGATTGATGCGTCAAAGGTTACATTGATTCTTGGGTTTTTATTAGACATGTTATTAATGTATGAGAATGAATATTGTATATTTGACAGATGTAACCTAAAAGGGTCTAAGCCAACTTGTATTTCTCCTTCATTATTTCTGGTAACGCTGATTTTGGAATCAGGATCACATTGCCAATATTTGTGGCGTACTATTTGAGTAATAATACGGTGTATAACATCTTTATCATCTTTATCATCTTGATTATCAAAATTATTTTCATAGTAAGCTATTAATAGGGGCTTTAAGTATACATCAAGTACAGAAGCCTGCCATATTTTGCAACCAGCCTTAGCTATGATTTTTTTGCAAAACCATCAACTTTCCAAGTTAGAGGTAGGCATGGAATCGGTGTTAGTTTATTGTTATATAATATATATTATGTTAAATAGGTTTTTGTGAAATCTACATTGGGTAAACGATTCAAATTTGGATAGCTAGATAAAATTATTTATCATAAGTATATGAGGGTTACTTTATGAGATAGTCGTGGTAACAAAAAGGCTATCCATGAGGGCATCGTATATACCTTACCTTTGCAAGGCTGAAATCTAAGCTTTAGTTGCAGATCAGTAAAAATTTTTAAGAAGAACGAAAAAATTAACTATAAATTAATATAATGCATCATTTTAACCTCAAATTTAGACTAAAAAAAACATTATTTGAAGCCTCCTTATAAACAAAACTCAATAGAAATATTTAAAATCGGACTCGAAGGAGCTAAATATACAAAAGAGCTATATGAGCAAGACACACAATTTATTCTTGAATTAACAGAGATAAAGAAGAAAGATAAGTTAAAGGCTATAAAAAGAAATTTTATGGAAATAGCTTTGAAAGAATATGAGACCACGTTTTTAGAAAAACATATTGAAAAGGCAAATCGAACGCTTATACTTGAAAGGGCAAATCAACCGCTTCCACCTATTAGACCTGCACCCCTAAGTCAGTAAGAGATAAATAATCGAGCAGCAAGGGCCAAGCAACCGTGTCCACCTAGACCGGCACCCCCAGAGCTAAATCTGGAAAAGATTAATCGAGTAGCAGTTGAGAAACATACTAAGGAAGTAAATCATCGTTTAGCTTCACTAACAAAAATTTTATCCGATAACCTAGAAGAAAACAAGAAAGAATGGGCTAAAAAATATAAGAAAGAGCAAGAAAAAATAGAAAAAAAAAAGGGGCTGTCTAATTAACCAAAAGGCTAAAGCTAGGGATGAATTTCTCTAGCTTTTACCTTTTTTCGATTAAAGTAGGTTAAAAACGCTTCATAGGTTTAGACCACTGCGTACGATTCCCCCTAAATTTTCTTTTAGGTGGTACACCAACCGATCGCTCCAACTGAATAGGCTCATTATGAATAACCTGCCAAAGTCTCTTCTCTTGCGTCGAAGAAAGCATAGAAAACGCAAATCCTTTCGCCCCTGCTCTACCTGTTCTGCCAATCCTATGGGTATAATCTTCTGCTGCTTTTGGAAAATCATAATTGATCACATGCTTAATATGATCAATATCCAACCCCCTGGCTGCTACATCAGTGGCTACCACAATAGAGAAAAACTTGTTTCTAAAGTTTTTGATTACACGCGTACGTTGAGGCTGCTTCATGCCACCATGAATGGCTTCCGCTTTATAACCCCCTTGCTTTAACTTATAGCTGATATCCTCAGCTCTTATCTTTGTTCTTACAAAGATAATAATAGATCCCTCTCTTTGATTAATTTCTTCCAATAAAACCTGATACTTACCCGTATCTGGAACAAAAAGATAGGTTTCTTGCACATCTTTTACTTCATCGTCAGCAATGACTACATTAATCCTTGCCGGTTGTTTTAAGTAAGACCTGGCTAACCCCTCAATCGTTGGATCAAGCGTAGCTGAAAACATTAAAGTTTGTCGCTCTACAGGTAACCGTTTGATGATTTTATTGATCTGAATAGAGAAACCCATATCCAACATACGATCCACCTCATCTAAAACTAAAAAAGTAGTATTAGAAAGATGCAAAGATCCCCTACATAAATGATCTTCAACACGCCCAGGTGTACCTACAATTATAGTAGGGTTGGCACGTAAACGCATCAATTGTTTACCTATAGGCTCCCCTCCTATTAACAATACGGTACGTAAATGTTTAGAACCCGAAGCCATAGCAGCCATAACACGCTCTACCTGCTCAGCAAGTTCTCGTGTAGGTACCAATACCAATACACTGGAGCCAGGATGATTGATAAGTTGGGCAATAACAGGTATCGAAAAAGCAGCAGTTTTACCACTACCTGTTTTAGAAGAACCTAATATATCTTGACCCGTCAAGGCCACTGGGATCACCTGATCCTGAATAACAGTAGGAACATCATACTGCATTCTTTGCAATGCCCCCAACAGAGACAATGGCAAATTATAATTTTTAAACGTAGTACTCAAAATATAATATATCGTATTAAATGTTTATAAAGCTGATGGCATACCCAATAAATGACTATACCATCAACTTAATAGGTATGTATTATAAGCTAAAATCTTTTATGATTTTAAAGCCTTTGATAGAACGCATTAGGGCCTAGTTATCAATAATTTTGATATTACTAGCTACCTCCTTACCTCTATCCGTAGTAATGTCAAAACTTACGGATTGACCTTGATCTATCATATCAATTTTAGACGCAATCAATGCGCTGATATGAATAAAAACATCTTTTTCGTCATTTACTGGTTTGATAAACCCATAGCCTTTAGCTGGGTCAAACCATTTTACTACTCCTTCCATGGAAAATAATTAGAAAACATTAGATTAATTTACAATTGAAGCATTACCATCACCAAGCTTTATTATAGCATTCAGCTTACAAGTTTAGGATAACAATGCTAAACGCAAGATAGGATTTTAAATGCACAATAAAAAACTTTTTTGAAGCTATAGGCTAGTAAAGCTTTATCCTGCTGTGGGTTTATAAAATTGTTGTAAAAAATTGTGAATCAATATAGGCTTAGGTAAGCTTTTAATGGCTTTTATGCTAAAGGGTTGTAGATGATAAGGATGAGATACCAGCATTTTTTCTACTAATCTATCGGAGGGAATCTCTAACTGATGAAAGGTTACGGATAATTGTTGGTGGGTGAGTGTATGCGCTACTTTTTGGTCAAAAGTAACCATAGGCAAATGACTTGTTTTAGCCCAGGTAAGTAGTGGATCGTTGATCTGATCTAAGGTTAAGGGTTGTTCATGCTCCACGAGATAAAAATCATACATCCCTTGCCAAATATCTCCTTTGTTTCTTTGTTTCATGTATAAGGTATCTTGATTCTTTATAATGAAATAGTCAAAATAGCGTTTCTTTTTAGTTATTTTAAGGGTTTTAATAGGCAGTTGGTGTTGTCTATCGGTTTGAAAGGCCACGCAATAATCCTTAAACAGACAACTTTTACACAAAGGTGATTTAGGAAGGCATTGTAATGCTCCAAAATCCATAATAGCTTGGCTATAGGTATCAGGATGTAAGGGATCTACCAGTGTAGCAGCTAATTGATGGATAATGTTTCTACCTTTGGTAGTAGCTATATCTGCTGTCAATCCAAATATACGTGCCAGCACGCGATAGACGTTACCATCTACGGCGGCAACTGCTTCTTTAAAGGATACTGCAGCAATGGCTGCGGCGGTATAAGGGCCAATGCCTCTTAAGGTAAGGAGTGCTTTATAACTGGTAGGAAAGCTGCCTCCATATTTTTCTACAATGGTTTGGGCACAATAATATAGGTTCCGTGCTCTGCTATAATAGCCTAGTCCTTGCCATAAACGCAATACTTCTTGCTCTGATGCATGGGCTAATGCGGTTAAGGAGGGGTATTGGGCTATAAAACGTTCGTAATAGGGAAGCCCTTGTGCTACTCTGGTTTGTTGTAAAATAATTTCTGATAACCATATCTTATAGGGATCTTTAGTGGTGCGCCAAGGTAATGCACGCTGGTGTATGTGATACCAACCATGCAATAGCTTGCGAAATGGAATGGGTGCAATGGGGATTGAAATCATAAGGGGTTTTTTATATAATTTATATAAAAATTATATATTTCTGCAAACTATGTATCTTGCAATATGTATCACGCTTATATATCCCTAAATAAAAGGAACAAGCTATGGATTATAAAAAAGAAGATAGTTACATCCCTGTTGGCAGTGCTGATATCAAAGAGATGATAACTCAAAAGTTGTATGCAGATAAAACCAGCTATATCACTAAACTTTTTAGGACGAATGGAATATATTATTTCTTTATAAGGCCACGTAGGTTTGGTAAGTCTCTATTACTAGATACCATAGACCAAATAGCAAAATGTAATAAAGAGTTGTTTAAATCGTGTGCTATCTATGAAGATAAAACATATAAGTGGAAAAAATATCCAGTTATTTGGTTGAATTTTTCGGAGTTGGTAAAAGATAGTCCACATACATTAAAAAAGAGTCTTAATAGGAAATTATATGATATTGCTGAGCTTTATCGGGTACACGATAAGATAAAAATTTCAGTAGAGGAAGCATACGAAGATTACCTAAATAGAGTAATTAATTTGTTGAAGAAACTGGAGAATTACGAACCTACCCCTATTATCTTAATCGATGAATATGACAGTCCGTTAATTTCTTGCGAAGAAGCGCAGTATGAAGAGATGCTTGCTGTGGTTAGTTCGTTTTTTAAAGTTTTAAAAGCGCGTCAGAAGGATTGTAAATTTATTTTTGTAACAGGCGTAACTAAATTTTACCTATCTGGCCTTACATCAGGGGCGAACTCATGCAATGACATATCATTGCATGAGGATTATGCGCAAATGTTAGGCTATACAGAAGAGGATATTGATAACTTGTTTTTTAAAGGTAAACAGCTATATATTAATGAGGTCATAACAAGTCTGAAGGAAAATTGGGACAAAAAAGAAAGTTATACAGATGAACAATTAAAGCAAGAATTAAAAGATTTTTATAATGGATACTGTTTTAGCCGAAATAAAGGTATAAAGCGGATGTATAATCCAGATTCTATATTAAAATTCTTTAGAGATAAATTATTTGGTAACTATTGGTCCAACTCTGGTAATCCTGCCATCTTACTACAACAAATAAAAAATAACATCGATAGATTTACGATTCCTTGGGATAAATCCAGTTTTGCAATCAATCAGTTAAACTTTGAAACCCTGACAGGCTCTCTTGCCGAAATAGCCTTATTTCCTTTAATGTACCAAACAGGGTATCTTACCCTAGATCCTAATGGATTTACAGCAGACACAGGAAAAGATAAAAACGCAACGGACTACTATTTAAAGTTTCCTAATCAGGAAGTACAATCTTCTTTAAAGCTGACATTATCTATGTTTGTAGCTCAAAAACAACAAGAAACAGGAATAGAATATAGCGTTTCTATTTTAGATACCTTAAGAAATGAAAAGTGGTGTGGCTTTTTAAATCTTATTAAAGGTGGTTGCTTAGCTAAAGCAGGTTACCGTTTTCTAGATAAAACAGAAAGGGGTTTTCAGGGGGCTTTATATTCTTTCTTAAATGGGGTTTTTTATACTACGCAAGGGATGCAAGTGAATGCTGAACTAGCTAGTGGGTTAGGTCGTTTGGATATTGCCCTGGAGGATAAACTGCATCAAACCGCTTATATTTTTGAGTTAAAAGTAGGCAAATCAGTTTCAGAAGCTTTACAACAAATCTATGATAAAGATTACAGCATGCCATTTAACACATGTTATAAAAAAGTATTCGTAGGCCTAAAATATGATCCTGTAAGACTCAATATTACAGAAGCAGCTATTGAAGTACATCAACGCGATGAGGAACATCGTTTTCAGGTTATGCCACGTAAAAACTTTGCAGTTGATACTATTGGGTATTTTAAAGAAGTAGGAGACCTGGGGTAACCCTTGTGTTGTTGTAAAATAATTTCTGATAACCATGCACGCTGGTGTATGTGATACCAAGCGTGCGCCTTTCTTATCTATATATGCATTCGCTACTCACTACTTAAATGGACAGACTCACTTAAATATTTCTCTTCAAGCTTGTTTAACTTCTCTGCCGTAATACTTCGCTGTTTTTCGTTTCTTACACCTTGTCTCGCACCTTTTTTTTCAAGCAATTTATTAAGATATTCTTCTTCAAGCCTGTTAGCACGTATCTCACTAGAGAGCTCTTTGAGTTTTTGGCTTTTCTCTTTCTTATCGAGAGTTTTTGATGTGATAATGCTAGTTTGTAGCTTTTTCAATCGCTTCGCTGTCTCTTCCCTCTTCTTTAATTTCTCCTTAAGTCTTGTTTCTGAAGTACGACTTGTGTGGGTGAACAACCTGAGTAAGCTCGCACGGTGGGCTAATGATAGTTTTCCTCCCTCGCTTAAGATACCTTCCATCATTTCACACCCCTCTTCTAGGCGTTTTTTTTCTGAATCATCAACGTTATTAGATTTTTTAGCATTTTCCAATTCTTTAGCCCATTCGTCCCTTTGCTTCTGTATTTGCTCTTCAAATGCCTCTAGTTTTATTTTTGCTTCTGCGGCTGCTTTTTTTGCTTCTTCTGCTTCAGCTTGTTTTTTTGCATCTGTAACTCCTGGTTGTTCTGGAGCAGGAGGTTGTTCTGGAGCTTGAGCTTGAGCAGGTGCTTGAGCTGGAGCAGCTGGCGGAGTAGTAGCTGACGCAGACTTGCTACCACAGGCGGCCGCATTCACGTTTAACAAAGCTACTGCGATTGCCAGCGTGATTGATTGTTTTAAGTTTAGATTACACATTTTTTAAATTTGAGATTACATATAAGAAATACAATAAATAGAGGCTAAATAAAAATGCTATCGCTATACTACTAATCATAAACAAAATTATTCAGATATACAATCTATGAATCTGTATAAAAGATTAAAAATGTTGATAATCAATACTATTTATATATGTCATTTTTCAACCCTTGCTTGAAGCCAATTTAGTCTAGCGTTTGTGAAGTTTATCGCTTTGTTTGTTTTAGATAGTCCTTTGCTTTGATCCTCACTTAGAGATGAAGATTCAGTATAATACGCTTGGTCTTGAAGTAGAAGATCTAATTTTATAGTGTAAACCTTTATTTCAGCTTCAAGATCATTTTTGCTTTTAGTTAAATTTTTTACTTTAAAGTGTCGAAACTTTACCTCATCCTTAAGAATTTATGGCTTTGCATGCTCTTGTTCTAGCCATTTTTTTTCTTCTGCGTCTTTATTGTCCGCATTATCGATTTTTTCCTGTAATTCTTTCGCTTGCTTCTTCAATTGCTCTAATCCTGCTGCATATGCCTCTTTTTGGGCTGTTTCTGCTTGTTTGGCTACAGCAAGAGCTGACATAGACTTCGATCCACCACAGGCCAAATGTATGTTCAAAAAAACTACTACAATTGCGAGTCGGGCTGATTTTTTTAAATTTAGATTACACATTTTTTAAAATAACAATGCTACCGTTATACTAGTAATTATAAACAAAATTGTTCAGATATACAATACATTAACTTGTATACTGGATCAAATACAACCAAGTAATCTGGTTATTATTATAGATGAATACAGATGTATAGAGTAATGCATTAAATCAACTTTTTATGTTTACGTTGGTCTAGTTAGGGATATTAGTGAGCTATAATGAGCTATCCATGGGTCATATCTTTACCCATAAGTTTTTAAATCCTTGCATGCTTCAACACTTATCTTGGTTTAGGTCGCCTGCCGGCGAGGCTTCCTCCCTTTTTTTTGAGGCCAAAAAAAAGTAAGCAAAAAAAACCCATCGCTCCAGACCAAAAAGGTGCCAAAAATTGTAGCAAAATCTAGAGACAGCTGATATCGCTCCTACAGAGCTCAAAAGCTGTCTCTGATCAGATTTTCTTGCAAATTTCGGCGCCTTTTTGTTCTGGAGCGATAGAGTTATTGTAAAATATTTTTTATATTACACTGACGCTAATCTGCCTCAAGAAAAGCAAGCGGATTTAGCTCAGGTGCTAAAAATTAAGGATGCATTAGAAAAGAAAAAAAATAATAGCGGTCGAACTATTCTTCAGCATGTGTGCATATCTGCAAAAGAATGCACAAAATTAGGAGACGTGTTAGACTTGATAGTAGCTTCTGGAGTTGATGTGAATGTAAAATGCATACATTCAGGTGATACCGCACTCCATTACGCTGCTTTTTGTGGCTATCATGAAGTGACAAAACTATTATTAAAACATGGTGCTCAAGTAAATGAAGCAAACAAAAAGGGTGATACTGCCCTGCATCTGGCTGCTCAGAACGACGAGAAAGCAATCGTGAAACGGTTAGGCCATTCAAGTATTGATGCTACCGCCCGGTATCAGGCTTTTCTGCTAGGCAAGAAAAAAACAGTAGAGGTATTACTAAATGATAAAAATATTGATGTGAATGCGAAAGACAAAGAGGGTCAAACCGCCCTCCATGATGCTGTTCTGCACGTCAATGAAACAATAGTAGATAAGTTACTAAATGCTACAAATATTAATGTGAATGCACAAGAAACAAACAATAAGACCGCCCTCCATATAGCTGCTTCTTGTGGCCACCATGAAGTAGTGCAACTGTTATTAAATAAAAGAGCTGATAAAACGGTACAAAATAAAGAAAAGAAAACTCCTTTGGAAGTAGCCCAAGAGGCCTTGAGAAGCTGCAAAGCAGAATATAAATATAGAAAAGTAAATCTTGAAGCCTGCATTAATTTACTTCAAAAATCATAAACCCAAGGCTACAGTCACAGACTGTAAGCAACTATTGTTATACACAAATAAATAAAGTAACTTATTCGGAGATTTTTAGCTAAACCATGCGTTATTTTATCTATCTTTCTTACCTAGGCAAAGCCTATAGTGGTTGGCAATGGCAAAAGAATGCAGTTTCCATACAACAGATCGTAGAAGATAGCTTAAGCAAGCTCTTCTCTAGCCCGGTTTCCATTTATGGCAGCAGTAGAACCGATAAAGGAGTACATGCACAGCAACAAGTAGCCCACTTTGACTTAAACCACAGCCCTGGTATACCACTACCCCATTGCATCTATAAACTAAACCGTATGCTACCCAAGGATATTAGCGTTGCTACTATTCGCCCTGTAATAGATAAAGCCCATGCCCGTTTTGATGCGTGCTATCGCATCTATACCTATAGCATCATTCGTAAAAAAAATCCATTTTATACCGATACAGCTGTTTGGATCCATAGCTTACCACCACTTGACTTATTGAACCAAATAGCAGCTTGCTTTTGTATAAAAGCAGATTTTGAGTACTTTAGTAAAGTAAATAAACAAGTAGATACTTTTGTATGTACTATACAAGAAGCAACTTGGTCACAGCTAGGAGATAACATCCTATTTCGTATCAAAGCCAATCGTTTTTTACGCGGTATGGTACGGACCATCGTAGGAGCTATACTTAAAGTAGCCATGCAAAAAATGGATCTTTTAGCCTTACAACAATGTATACGAGAAAAACCTGTGGTACGTCCTATACTTACCTTGGCCCCAGCCCATGGCTTAACTCTTGTTGAAGTAGGTTATCCAAAAAAATTATTTTTAACCCCATAATATGTACCAAAAAGAAGACCCTATTATTGCACTCGCTACCCCCCTGGGGGTAGGTGCTATTGCCGTAATACGACTATCTGGCAAAAATATTATTTCCATAGTCAATCAAGTATTCCATGGTAAAGACCTTACTAAGCAACCCTCCCATACCCTTCACTTTGGTGTCATCCAAAAAGGAGATCGCCTGATTGACGAAGTACTGGTATCCCTTTTTATAGCACCCCACTCTTTTACCAAAGAAGATGCCGTAGAAATTTCTTGCCATGGATCTCCCTTTATTATAGAACAGCTGATACAACTTTTTATAGAACAAGGCGTGCGCATGGCAGAAGCTGGCGAATTTACAAAAAGAGCCTTTTTAAATGGCCGATTTGATTTAGCTCAAGCTGAAGCTGTCGCAGACTTAATTGCAGCAGAATCCACACTAGCCCATCAAACTGCATTGCATCAAATGCGGGGTGGCTTCTCCTTACAATTAAAAGCCTTACGTAGTGAGTTGGTCCATTTTGCAGCTATGTTGGCATTGGAACTAGACTTTGCAGAAGAAGCGGTTGAGTTTTTAGATAGAACAGCATTAAGCCAATTAGTCGATAAGCTCATCTTAACTTTACATGACCTTGTAGAAAGTTTTCGATTGGGCAATGTGATTAAACATGGTATTTCAGTAGTCATTGTAGGCAAACCTAATACAGGTAAATCAACCTTATTGAATCAGCTATTAGAAGAAGAACGTGCCATTGTATCTCCTATAGCAGGTACCACACGAGATGTCATTGAAGGACAGTTGCATCTAGCGGGTATTTTATTTCGATTTATGGATACAGCTGGTCTTAGGGAGGCTGTATCCGATGAGATAGAAGCCATAGGTATGGAACGTACCAAGCAGCAAGTAAAGAAGTCTACCCTGATGCTCTATATGGTAGATCTCACAGAAGCTACTTTTTTAGCAGCAGAAGATGCATTAAAAAAATTAAACCCCCAAGGGATAGCCCTGCTTAAAATAGGTAATAAACGAGATTTGGCTACATCGACTACTATAGCAAGTTTTAGCAACAGCGATTACCTATTGCTTTCTGCTCAAGATAAAACCGATATAGCTTTGCTTAACAGTAAACTGGTAGAATGGGTACAACAACAAAAAATCCAGACTACAGGTGCAGTGGTAGTAAACGCACGCCATTATGACCGATTGCAACAGAGCAAGCAAGCTTTAGAAGAGGTAAAACTGGGCATAACACAGCAGCTAACCAATGAACTCTTAGTGGTAGACATCCATAGCGCTTGCTATGCCTTAGGAGAGATTACAGGAGAGATTACTACAGAAGAGCTATTGGGAGAAATCTTTTCTAAATTCTGTATTGGGAAATAAAGCCGCCCCTAAAGTAGGGCTGCAAAATTATAGCCCAAATTCAAGCTAAAACGGTCTATGCCAGAAGTAAAACTTACCCTTGTTTCACACCCAAAAATAAGCCCTATATTGGTTTCATAATCCGAACCAATATCGAAAGAAAAAACACTATATTCTTTGTAATCAGAGATTTGCGTAAACTGATCCGCGCTACCTTCTATTGAAACTTCAGCCACATTAAGTTCAAAATTTTTAAAACTAAAACTATCACTAAAAGTGACAGCATATACATCCGTTTTTGATTGTTTAACTATAACTATATATTCAAAACAATGTCCAATGTATAAACAAAATTGTCTCCCTTTACCAGGGTAAAAACGTCCCATCAATGGAATTTGAATTTTATCCAAAAGTAGATCATAGCCTTCGGTGCCCGTCTCAACCTGCGCTCGATGGCCCAGGTGGCCTGCCGCATAGCCTATGCCAGACCTTAAACCAAAAAGCTTGGTACATTTCCACTCAAAAGGAAGGGTAATGGCCACTTTATAACCCATTAGCGCTTGGTTTGCAGCAGGTTTTGGACCAAATACCAAAGAGAAGTCGGTATCTATCCCAAATTTTAACTTTTGTTCATTAGCTTGCGTACCATTTACATGACCAGATAACGTCCATACCAATAAAGCTATTTTTAACAAAAAAGATTTAATACGAGACATAATCAATCTATTTAATATTTATTCAAACCTATACCTCCCAAATCATTTTTAACCGTAAATTTGCTCTCTACAAATTTTAAAACAGGAATATATTGATTCGCATGACATTTTCCATAGCATACGCCTTGAAAAATAATACCATCGTAATGCATAGGTTCCCACTCCTTTTGAAAATAACTACCATAGGTTCTTAACATGTTACCAAAAAAAAACATCATTTCATAACCAATATAACTTTGTTGTGTAGGTAATTTAGCCGTTTGTTTAAAAAACGCTTCACGAAATTTAGCTAAAGCAGGCTTGTTGAAATCAATATAACCAGGAGCTAAAAATAAGATAGGTAATTTTTCCAGATGATGTAAGGTAAGCAGCTCCTTTTTTATCCACTGTTCATCTCCTATAATTAGAGGCCTTATGCCCAACTTTAAAGGCAGGCTTACCACACTAGCAACCAATAGTTCGTGTTGAGAAGGAAGGTAAATATGGGTAATTTTTTCCCATGCTATAGGATTTTTTTCTTGCTCATTTTCTTGCTCACTGGCTTCCTCCTCATCTATTGCTTTGTTTTCTTCTTTTTTTTCTTGATTTACTCTAGAGAAAAAAGCTTCTATCTCGGTACGATTGGTTAGCTGTACAAATAAATCCAGCGCTTTACCCAAGTTTTTTTCTAGGATCTCCTTATACCGATGGGCTTGTAACACATCTTCCTTGGCTGATCCATAAAAAACAGCTACAACAGGTTCTTCTATAGCCTTATCCTCTATATCACGTAAAGTAAGCGCTGAAGCCTGCTCCGCATAGGTTTCTAGACTAGGTTGAAATAGAAAAGCAAAAGGATTTCCAGTAATGATTTCACCATTGGTAGAAATAGGATTTACAAAATTAATTTTATATTCTTTACAAAATGCAGCAACCAAGGGAATAGTGGCCGGATAGAGCGGTCCTATAATTAAATCCATGGCTTTCATAGCTTCTTGGCTCAACAGTTCTGCAGTAACGGCTGGATCTTTTTTGGTGTCGAAGGTAAAAAGACGAATGGCTATACCCTCTTGTTTAAGTAGCTCTAAGGCAAGTTTGATACCTTGATATAACTCAATAACAAATTGGTCTTTACACGCTTCATAATCAAATTCTTCGACAAAAAAAGGCAATAAAACCGCAACAGCATAGCTTTCTTTTTTTTTAGAGCGCAGCTTGCGCAACGGGTCATATAGATTAATAGAACAGTTATAACGGCTTTCTAACTGATTGATTAAGGAACGATCTTCTGTCATATAAGCATGACAAGCTGCTTTTTTATATAGGATCTTTCTAACCAAGGTATCATTGGGGAATTTTTCTAAACAAGTTTGGAGCAGATCTAGGTTGTCTATTTTTTTTAAAAAATGTTTTTTCAATGCTGTGACCGCTTGGGCCATCTCTTTACTTTTTATCGAAGCCATTAGGGCTAACGCTTCTATACAGTTAGCTTCTTCAAAGCTACAGATAGCACACCAATAACGCACCTCATCTTGCTTGTTCCACAAGGGAAATTTTTCAAGTATTTCAAAAAAGGAGTGGCTGGCCAATTTTTTTTCTCCTTGATAATAAGCAGATAATCCATAATAAAAATGAATATACGGAGTAAGTGAAGATACTTGTTCTGTTGCTTTTAAGTGTGCAAATTGTGCTTGAGCGTCCCTATAATGGGCAGTTTCATAGAGCTTTTTAGCTTGTGTATAGGATTCAAAAAGTAGACTACGCTTTGCGATTACCTCCACACTTAATAAGCCAATAAAAAATGTAATTAAAAAATATTGGCGTTGGTTGTTTGTTTTTTGCATAAAAAATTACTTCCTTAATGGGGCTTATTATATAAATAAATTCAGTATGCCCATATATAACCATGTCATCCTGCGAAGTTGTATTCAACTGACCACTAACAGTCATGAGCATAGTGGCATCATTCAAGATAAGATCCATGCTGTTATTGAGCAGCGGCTTATGCCTATGTTAGAAGAACTCTTTACTCAATCGATTCCTCATGATGTAGTCATTCATTTAGAGAACCTTACCATAGATGGCGGTACGTTTACGCTCAAAGAGCTAATGGAAGATTTTCCAAATAAAATCAAAAAGGCTATTGCGCATGCCCTAAACAGCCAAGTTGCTCAAGTAATTAACCATCCTACCGCTCATAATGTAACGCCACTCCCTATAGCAAAATTGAAAACCTTAACACACTATCTATCAGAAGGCCATTTTGCCTGGTGGATGGCACAAAGTTCTGAAAAAGATATGGAAAAACTATACCTAGAATTATTATATGATACACCTATACTGATAGAAAATTTATGGTATAATTTACACAAAAAAAACAAAGCAGCACAACGTTTTAGTAAATATTTTTCAAAAACTACAGTAGAAAAAACCATTAGCCTCTTATTACAAGAGCCTATAGCATATTTCAGATCAACGATCCAAGAGGTAGCCGCTGCATTATATACCACAGGACTTTTAAAAAGTATAGCGTATAATCCCGATGAGCAACTACTTGCTATGGCACTACAGGGGCTGATAAGTCAACAAAGATTTACAAAAGATAAAATAAGCTTTCTAACTATGGTGCTTCACCAAGTGGCTATACAAAATGCAACCAGTTATGAAAAAGTGGTCTGTTCATTAAAACATCACTATGATTATGATCAACTTCCTAACGTGCTGTTGGCTTCTCAACCACCTACCCATACCAGACTACTTATAGATCAATTATATGATCTTATTATCACACCGCCTGATTTTAAACATAAAATCATTAAAGATCAAACAACTTTTTTAAAGAATTTGGATGGCATTGGAAATGTTTTTACCACTTTTTATCAATTAGAACAAACCATTCATTCAATTAAATCAGCAATGCGTAATCCAGCAATGGTTGCTTTATTAAGGAGTTGGCTAACAGAACCAAAGAACCAAGCAAGACTAGCTCAAAAGTTACCCGATAAACTTTTTGTTCTATTGATAGCAACCATAGATAATTCGCTTGCATCTCAATACACAGCGCTTATGCAATGCTTGAATAGTCCTGCCCTATCTATTCAAATCAAGGAAGCTACTTTGGCTTACTGTACGGGTAAACAGGCTAATGTCTCTTACTATGAGCAGATTAAAGAGCTAGCATCTGTAAAACAATTACTTGCCTACCCTAATGATCGCTTGAGTAGCAAAGCAAAAGAAAGAATAGCAACACTATTATCACCACAACCTACTGACTATCCATCCCTGAGTGAACAAATAGAGCAAAGGGAGCAAAAAGAGAAATTAGAACAAATAGCGCAAAAGGAACAATTAGAGCAATTAGAGCAAAGGGAACAAATAGAGCAAATAGAACAAAGGAAACAAAAAGAACAATTAGAACAAATAGCGCAAAAGGAACATTTAGAGCAAAGGGAACAAATAGAACAAATAGCGCAAAAGGAACAATTAGAACAATTAGCGCAAAAGGAACAATTAGAACAAATAGCGCAAAAGGAACAATTAGAACAATTAGCGCAAAAGGAACAATTAGAGCAAATAGCGCAAAAGGAACAATTAGAACAATTAGCGCAAAAGGAACAATTAGAGCAAATAGCGCAAAAGGAACAATT
>JAIETQ010000038.1 GCA_019744995.1 Amoebophilaceae bacterium | reverse complement strand
AGGAATCGTAAATCTATCGATGTTATTTTTTATTTGTTGTAGTAAGATGGCAGGATTACCAGAGTTGGACCAATAGCTACCAAATGATTTATCTCTAAAGAATTTTAAGATAGAATCTGGATTATACATCCGCTTTATACCTTCTGCATAAAAACCAGCAGCTATCATCTGCTTAACACTGGCTTTTCCAATTGGAATTTGCATGCTTTTGCTTGCTTCTTTCTCCGCTCTTTTTAGTTCTTTATCTTTTTTTTTATAATCCATATGCTGTTCCTTTTATTTAAGGATCTATAAGTGTGATGCACACTGCAAGATACATGGTTTTTATAGAATTTAATCAACTTTAAATTAATCAGGGCATACCATGGATAATAAGGTTGCAAATGACCTATTAAAATCTTAATTTTAGGATCTTACTATAAAAAATTACCATGCATAAAGGAATCATTATTTTTGGCGTATGTCAGCTGACTAAAGGAGCTATAGATATTTTTATAAAAAATGATTTAATCATCTATGGCATCTTAGAGGATGAAAAAAAATTTCATCATACAGAAATTTTTGGAGTCCCTATATTAGGTGCTACCTATGATAAAAGATTTCAACCCCTACTTGAGGATAATTGCCCTTACTATATAGCCTACAGCAGTGTAAAAAAAAGGAAACAGTATCTAAAAAACGTAGCATCTCAGGTAGAAGAAAGCCTTATTTCAGCCATTCATCCTTCTGCTGTTATGGGAACGAATATACAACTTGGCCTTGGCAATTATATAGGTGCACAAGTCTGTCTAGCCCCAGAGGCAACTCTACATAACCATTGCATTGTGCATAATGGAGTTAAGATTGAAAGCGGAGCTTCTATACATGATTTTGTTCAGATTGGTGCTGGCAGTGTTATAGGCAGTAATGTAACTTTAGAGGAGGAGGTGTTTATTGGGGCTGGTGTTACGATTATTGATGGGGTAACGATACAAAAAGGAGCCAGTATTGGTGCAGGATCTGTGATTTTAGGCCATGTAAAAAGTGGAGCGCTCTTTTTAGGAAATCCTGCAAAATCTATTAAGAAGGAATAAATGGAAAAACTAAAGAGGAGAAAGCAAAGATGATTCTACTTTATATTTCACCTAAAAATTCCCTAACTGGTCTTGTTTTAAGTTTTCCCTGTTTTGCCAAATTACCATCTTTAAATGCTTGTTTTAAATTAGCCAATACTTTTTCCTTAGCATCAACTTCTTCTTCGATTTCAACAAAATCGAACTGTTTTAACAACTTTCGAACAAATGAGGCTTGATGGTTTGCAACACGTATATGTATATCTTTCATAATCCACTAAATTTACCAGGCATATATTTTATTTCTTGCTTATCATCTAAATTACTAATATATTTTATTCTTTTCATGCTATGTACTCCTACTTAAGTAAAAACAAGGCAACCTATATTCGCCAATTGGCAGCAAAAAAATATCGTTTACAGGAGAATTGTTTTGTCCTAGAAGGGAAAAAAAATAT
Source organism: Amoebophilaceae bacterium (assembly GCA_019744995.1). Lineage (GTDB taxonomy): Bacteria > Bacteroidota > Bacteroidia > Cytophagales > Amoebophilaceae > Cardinium. The sequence goes on along the minus strand of JAIETQ010000038.1, from coordinate 18,338 downwards.
CCAATCCCTACTTGATGCACCATACTCGATCAGATATATCGTAGGAACACCTGCTTTTTTCTCCCAACATCAAGACTGGTTTACTGCATTACCCGCTACCTCCGAGTTATTCGAGGCCGATGAAAGACTCCTCTCTTCCTTAGCTTCCTTACAACATAACCATGAGGTGCTAGCCGTAGTGGAAATACCAAAAGTTACCCCACCTGTTTTACCTTCTACTGGTATTACACTTGCCTTAGATACCATTCAAGATCCTGGCAATTTAGGCACGATTATCCGTATAGCCGATTGGTATGGCGTTACCCAGATTATCTGTTCAGAGACAACTGTAGATCTTTATAACCCCAAAGTATTACAAGTCAGTATGGGATCTTTTTTACAGGTAAAGCTGCATTATCTAGACTTGCCCCTCTATTTAAAGCAAGTAGACCTACCTATTATAGGCACTGCTCCATTAGGGGGTAGACCACTCCATACCTTTTCATTTCCTAATCAGGGGATATTGGTTATTGGAAATGAAACCCATGGCATCCACCCTACCACCAAACAACTCCTTACAACCACCCTTACCATTGCTAAATATGGCAAAGCGGAATCTTTAAATGCAGCCATGGCTACGGCGGTTATATGTGATAACTGGAAACGATATGTAAATGGTTAATATAAGGCCACATCCACAGCAAGTTTAGTCAAAGATTGAATAAATCCATCACTCAATTGCACCCGGTATCGTTTAGAAAGTGTAGGGATAGAAATCCCCTCTTCTTGATCTACAATCGATAGCTTTACCAAAGATTTCCCTGGATGATGGACCATACAAGCTTCTAAATCCACTACCAACTGCTCCTGAATAAGCGGTTGCTTTACCGTTATATGGACCCCTTTAGCCATCCGTTCTCGTACACTTTCTAAGAGATAGATGGTTTGTGGCTTAAATTCTTTTGTACCTCCATAACGGGTAGCTACCCCCCCCGAAAGAAAGAGCAACTTGCCTACCTCTAAATAATGTTTGTATTTTAAGTAATCCTCTCCAAAAAGCGCAAAATGTAGAGATCCATGGTAATCTTCTAAGGTAAGTAGGGCAAAACTATTCCCTTTACTGTTTTGTTTTACGGTAGCGGCTATAAGGATGCCAGCTATCGCCACTTGTTTGCAATCAGCAGCTAATACCTGTTGTGTAGTCGTATTACAAAAAGAGGCCATATCTACCTTATATAGATCTAAAGGATGACCTGAAATATAAAATCCAACCAGCTCTTTTTCTATACGCAATTGTTCTAAGGCAGGATAAGGCAGGCAAGGGGCCGGTAATGGTTTTTTTATTTGACTATAGTCACTAGCAGCAAACAGCGATTGCATAGACTCTATACGTTCTTTTTTAAACTGATTGCCATAGTGTATAACTTTTTCTATAAAACTATCCCCCCCATGCACTTTATCAACATATTGCTTTCTATGTATCTCTTTAAAACCATCAAAAGCGCCTGATAAAGCTAAACACTCCAGGGTTTTTTTATTCACTGCTTTCAGGGGAATAGACTCTACAAAATCATAGATATCGTTAAAAACCCCTTTTTCTTTTCTTACCTTGATGATCGCTGTGACTGCTGCATCTCCTGCCCCCTTAATAGCCTTGAGGCCAAAACGAATGGCTTTACTAGGACTTGCGATAAAATCCTCATCACTGGCATTGATATCAGGCCCCTGTATAGCAACCCCCAGTTGTTTGCTTTCTTCCATAAAGAAAGCGATTTTTTCAATATCTCCTTGATTATGGGTTAAAACAGATGCCATATACTCCGCTGGATAATGGGCTTTCAGGTAAGCCGTCTGGTAAGCAATAATGGTATAGGCAGCAGAGTGTGAACGGTTAAAACCATATTGGGCAAAATCTTTCATCATATCAAAAACAGCTAGTGCTTGCTCTCTACCAATACCATGACTTTCTGCTGCTCCTTTAATAAAAATGGATCCTTGTTGCTCCATCTCTTCTTTTTTCTTTTTTCCCATAGCACGACGCAACAGGTCCGCTGAACCTAGACTATAACCACCTAGCCGCTGTGCAGTTTCCATAATTTGCTCCTGGTAGACCATAATACCATAGGTATTTTTTAAAAGATCTTCTAGCAAGGGATGGGGGTAGACGATTGGTTCTTTACCATGTTTACGCGCAATAAAATTAGGTATAAATTGCATAGGACCTGGCCTATAGAGGGCATTCATGGCAATCAGATCTTCCATATTGGTAGGTTGTAATTTTTTTAGCCACTGACGCATCCCTTCTGATTCAAACTGAAAAGTAGCTTTAGTATCACCCGCTTGATATAAGGCAAATGTTTTTTCATCATCAAAGGGTAGCTTATCAATGTCTATTTGACAGCCATAATTTTTTTCAACCAAATGGAGGGTATCTTTAATGATCCCCAAGGTTTTTAACCCTAAAAAATCCATTTTTAACATACCCATACCCTCTAATACCGATCCATCATATTGAGTTACCAATAAATCAGCATTTTTATCTGATTTTACCGGTAAAAAATCCAGCAAATCACCTGGTACAATGATTATACCTGCCGCATGGATACCTGTGTGTCGTACCGCCCCCTCTAGGGTTACGGCTAGATCCAGTACGCTTCCTTCTAGTTTAGTTAGATCTTTTTTTAAATCAGCCAATGCTGGGACTTCGGCAAATGCTTCTGCAAGGGTGGTGCCTGGTTTATCAGGTACCAATTTAGCCATATAGTTGGCGGTAGCCAATGGCAACCCTAAAATACGTGATACATCTTTAATAGCTGACTTGGCAGCCATGCTTCCAAAGGTAATAATAGAGGCTACTTGATTCCTACCATATTTATTAACGACATAATCAATCACTTTTTTACGCCCCTCATCATCAAAATCAATATCAATATCTGGCATAGACACACGCTCTGGATTAAGAAATCGCTCAAAAAGCAGGTTGTAATGTATGGGGTCTACTTTAGTGATGCCAATACAATAGGCTACAATAGAACCGGCTACAGAGCCCCTACCTGGACCTACTACTACCTGCATGGCTTGTGCAGCTTGAATAAAATCTTGCACAATCAAGAAGTAACCAGCAAATCCAGTTTTTTGTATCACAGCTAGCTCATAATGGATCCGCTGCTCTATGGTTTCGGAAATGGCTCCATACTTTATGCGCGCACCGGTAAAGGCTAGATGGGCAAGGTAGCCATCTGCATCGGTAAAGTTTTTAGGCAGTTGAAATATAGGCAGTAAAACATCCCGTGCTAAGGAAAGGGGGGAGACTTTTTCTACAATTTCTTGTGTGTTATCCAGTGCTTCTGGAACATCTTTAAAGAGCAACCCCATCTCTTCTGGAGATTTTAAAAAAAATTGATTATTTTCAAAACGCATCCGATTGGGGTCGTTATACTCCTTTCCGGTCTGCAAACAAAGTAAAACGTCTTGTGCTATATGATCTTTTTGCTCCACATAGTGGACATCATTGGTGGCAATAACTTTTACATCATACTTTTTAGCCCATTTTAACAAGATCGCATTGCACTCCTCTTGTTCCGGAATACCATGGCGCTGCAACTCGATATAGTAATCTGCGCCAAATAGCTCTAGCCAAGATAAAAAAATGGTTTCTGCTTCTTTTTCGCCTTGTCTGATAATAGCCCTAGGTACTTCTCCTGATAAACAACAGGTGGTAGCGATAAGCCCTTTAGCATATTTTTTTATCAGCTTTTTATCTATTCTTGGCTTATAATAATAGCCTTCCAAAAAACCCATGGAGGATAAACGAGACAAATTACGGTACCCTTCCTCATTTTTTGATAATAAAATTTGGTGAAAGCGGGTTTTGTCTTTAAGATTATACATATCTGCTGCCAGGTAGAACTCACACCCTACAATGGGCTTGACATCGGCTTGATGGGCTGCAGCTACAAAATGGGGGACGCCAAACATGTTGCCATGGTCAGTAATAGCTAAGGCATCCATGCCTAAGGCTTTATTCTTTTGAATAAGCTGTTTTACTTTAGCAGCACCATCTAAGAGGGAATAATCTGTGTGACAATGTAGATGACAAAAATTATGCATAATTAACGTAAACTCTGGATTATACCGCCTGATAATTTATTTAAAACTTACATACTTTTGGTTACTTTTTTCTTTGATGAAAAAAGTAACCAAAAAAATCAAGCGCTATTTAGAAAATGCTAAAAATGTGCATTTTAGGCTGGGAGCATAAGAGTCGCCTTTTAGGCTCCATTTATGCTCCTTTTTAGCCTAAAACCCCAGTTTTTTGACGCATTTTCTAAGATGCGCATATTGCAATACTTGGTGTACTATCTAGACTATATCATTTGACAATCCATTTAAAAACTTAATTTTTAATCCAGGGTTCACATTACTTAGTAGGTTTTATTTTGGACGTAACGTTCTAATTCCTTGTAGCATTCCTCATGACCATTTTGTAAAGCTAAATAGGAAGCGGTTTTCTGAAACCGATTGGTTGCTGTTAAATCGGCACCTGCTCGTAGGAGTTCTCGTATAATTTTTATGTAACCATTCCGAGCCGCTACATGCAATGGCGTATTATTATACTGATCTCGTGCATCTACCACGGCTTTTGCTGTTAAAATAGCCCTTGTACAAATTTCACTACCGCTTTGTGCAGCAGTATGTAATGGCGTTTCTCCATTTTTTTTCTTTGTATTCACATTAGCCTTGTAGCGTATGAGCAACTGAACACAATCTACATGTCCATGGGTAACTGCAGCATGCAATGGGGTTTCATGCAACTGGTTAAGGGTGTTTAATTTAAGTTTATGCTTCATTAACTTGTCTGCACCTAGCTTATCTCCTACTTTACCCTTAACTTTTTTTAAGAAAGAATCTTCCTTTTTATCGGCTTCGAGTAAGGCTTCTATACAAGCTAGATGGCCATGTAGCGCAGCTAAATGGAGGGGGGTATCTTTTGCTTTATTCCTAATCCTAACTTTTGCACCTGCCTCAAGTAGGACACGTAAGCAAGACAGGTTGCCTCGTTTTGAAACCATATGAACGGCCGTAGAATGTGATTTTGTTTTAGCATTTACATTTGCTTTCTTTTCGATAAGCTGCTGTAAGCAAACCAAGTCTCCCCGCTTTGCAGCCGAATGGAGGGGCGTAACCCCCCATTTATTACAGAGGTTTACTGGGGCAGCTGCCTCTAAAAGTAGTAAAGAAGAAGCGGTATGTTTTTCTAAAATAGCAAGATGGAGGGGTGAATTATACATCCGATCTACCGCAGCAACTTTAGAGCCCGCTTCTAGTAGGGTTTTTACGCAAGGGGTACACCCTCCTTTTGCAGCCATATGTAAAGGAGTATATCCCTCTTCCGTCTTATAGTGTAAGCTAGCCCCCTCCTTGATGAGTAAATGTAAGCAGCCATGACGGCCATAAAAGGCGCTTAAATGGAGGGGGGTTTTTTTACGGGCATCTGCTATATTTATAGAAGCACCTGCATTAATAAGCGCTTCTATGCAAGCCATATTTCCTTCCCGAGCGGCACAATGTAATGGCGTACGTTGCTTTTTGCCCAATACTTGTACATGTCCATTCGCTTGAATCAACGCTTGAATAGAAGCTTGACAGCCATACTGAGCGGCTATATGTAAAGGGGTATTGTTTGCCTTATCACGCACATGAGGGTTTGCGCCAGCTGCCAACAATAGTTTTAAACAGGCTACATTTTTACTAACCACCGCAGCATGCAATGGGGTAGACAAGCCTATAACCGCGTGGACATCTGCCTTATGGAGTAAAAGCTCCTTAACTAGCGCAGCGTGGCCATATTGTGCGGCTAAATAAAGTGGTGAAATTCCATGGGCGGTAAGCATATTCACCGTATGATGGTGTTTAATAAACAAACGTAGACACCCTAGATTACCACCTTGGGCTGCAGCATGCAAAAGCGTAAACCGATGGTTTGTAATCACCCTAGGATCTGCTCCCGCTTTTATCAAGGCTTGTGTAGATGGCATAGAACCAGACAGCACCGCAAAATACAAGGGGGTTATGCCATGGCTATCCGATGCATGGATATTGGCGCCTTCTTTAATCAAATACCTAACACAGCCCTCATGGCCAGAGGCTGCAGCAACATGTAGCGGGGTCCTACCTTGAACATCTGCTGCATTAACCGGAGCCCCCACAGCGATCAACTCACTTATGACTGAAATATGACCATTTTGGGCGGCATAGTATAAAGGAGTTCTGCCAAGATTGTCTTTTAAATGTACATTAACTCCAACATTAAGTAACTCTTGTACGCAAAGCAAGTAACCTTTAGCTGCAGTAATATGTAGGGCACTGAGTTTATTACTATCTAATAATGCTACATTTTTTCCACCAGCAATCAACGCACGAATTGCTGCTACATCTCCCCGAGTAGCAGCCACATGGATCTCCATTTTGGATAGACATTTTGCTATAGGGGTAGATTTAGGAATTGTCGCCGCTACAGGGAATAGCGCATCTACTTCCAATTCCATCCCTATAACCGGTGTATGGGCTATAACCGATACGGGATTAAAAAACAGCAGATACAATAGATAAAATAGAGGTAATAGGGCTTTTTTGTTCATCAACATATCAATAGATTTATAAAGCATAGACACTATACAGTTCAACGCTATTAATATAAAACAATACCTGCTATATTGCAAATAGCATGGCTATGAACATATGTAACATACTAGCAAACAGCCTATACATTTGGTCAAATCAGCTAAAACATGTATTCTAGACAAATTAACTGTGTTTTAGCGCTAAGTAATGCATCACTGATTCATTAAAAGAGGTATGCTTGAATGGGTAATATCATTCAAAAAGCTAAATTTTTTAAATTGTTCAACTTAAAACCTAAATAAATTTAAGTATATGATAAAAAACAATTCTTCACAAGTAAATACGCCTAATAAAACAAAAAATATTAGTTATATATCAAAGCTATCTTTAGCTGTTGCATTAGCTACTACAATGGAAAGTTGTGGTAGCCATGGTACTACTTCAGATTGTTTGGGATTTAATAACCCAGAAGTAGCGCTAGAGAGAAACAGAAGCAAAACTAGAGAGCACACGCAAAAAGAGAAAAATACTAGAACAAGCAAGCCAAAACAGAATAAAAGAAGAGAATTTAATGACAAAGAGCATACAAGAAGAGAGCATGCGCCGAGAGAGCCAAATAGTATGGGGGGCATCGAAGCGTGCCAGACTGGAGGATGGGGTCTTTGGCACACAGTAGGGCATGTGATCACCATAAAGAAGTGCGAGCAGCCGATCTAAAAAGACAACAAGACCTAGAGCTTCAGAAGATTAACAAGCTTAAAGAACGTGAAAACAAGCTTCGTGGTAAGCTTAAATCTTAATAAGCGGGTCTTTCCATTTAACTGTGTGTGCACCAAGATAAGGCGCACACACAGTTATTGAGGCAGCCCCCCTAGCGTAACTGCTTGCTGCGTAATTGTCCACAAGCAGCGTCAATATCTGTGCCATGCTCTTTGCGTACCACCACATTGATCCCTTGCGCACGCAGTGTAGCAACAAAACGCTGTATAGCTTTTGGATCACTGCGTTGATACTGATCCAACTCATGGACTGGATTATAGGGAATAAGATTGACATGAATCAAATGTCGCCTATTTTTAGCAAGGATTAAATTAGCTAAATCAAAGGCGCAAGACTCTAGGTCGTTGACCTCTTTCAGTAAAATATATTCAAAAGTTACCCTTCGGTTGGTTTTTTCTAGATAATAATCAACCGCTTCCATTAACAGCTCTATGGGAATGGCTTTATTAAGCTTCATGATCTGCGTACGCAAAGGATTAGTAGCGGCATGCAAAGAAACTGCCAAATTTACTTGTAGCCCTTCATCGGCAAAGGTTTTTATTTTAGGCGCTAGCCCACTGGTAGAAAGGGTAATATGCCGTGCGCCAATAGCTAAACCTTTAGGGTGGTTGATGATGCGTATAAAACGCAATACCTGCTCATAATTATCAAAAGGTTCCCCAATACCCATGATTACTACATGGCTGATTTTTTCTGATTTACCCCCTAGATTGAGTTTTTTCTCCATATCTAGGAGTTGTTGTACGATTTCTCCTGCCGTTAAATTTCTTACCTTCTTTAACAAACCACTGGCACAAAATGTACAGCCAATATTGCAACCCACTTGTGTAGTTACACAAATAGAAAGTCCATAGGGGTGTCTCATTAAAACAGTTTCTATCAAATGTCCATCGCTTAATTTAAATAAGCACTTTATGGTTCCATCTTTTGCGCATTGGGCACGCTCCTCTGTTAAAGCTTCTAGCAAAAAATCTTCCTTTAGTAATAATCGCGTAGCTAAACTGAGGTCACTCATGGCGTCGAATTGATCCACTTTTTTTTGATAAAGCCATTTCCAAATTTGTTGCGCACGGAAAGGGGCAACGCCTTTGGCTACAAGCCATAGTGCCAGTTCTTTTTCTGTTAGATTATAGATAGATCTTTTTGCTTGACCTATAGCCACATGTGTAGTTGACATAATTAAGCGGTACGAGGTGAGGCTAACGCTTTAGAAGAAATATATTTCTCACGCCTTAGCTGTTCTGCGGAAAAGCCCATAACTTCTAATAGTTTTACACTCTCATCCACCATATGGGGATTACCACAAAGGTATACGATAGCACTAGATGGGTCTAAATCTACTGTTGAAAAGGCCTCTTGTACATAACCTTTATAATGATAAGGTAAAGTAAAGTTGGTCTCCCTACTTAAATAGCCACGAAAATTAAACTTTTCATATGTTGCATCCAGCGCTAGAAAATCAGCTGCGTAGAGGAGGTCTTTAGCATAACATACCCCCAATAAAAGGGTTACTTTTAATGCTTCTTGGCTTTCTAGCCTATGGATGATGGTAGGCAACATAGAACGATAGGGCGCCACGCCCGTATTGGTGGCTACCAACAGGTAGTGTGTGGTTTGATCGGTTGCTTTAAGCGTCAGTTGACCTTTAGGGCCTGTAGTAAGCAACTGGTCACCTACTTTTAGATTAAATAAAATTTGGGTTGCAAAACCTCCTCCTACAGGTGCTACAGCGACTTCAAAAAACGGAGATCCGGGACTATTGGCTAAACTATAACTGCGTCGTACTGGCTTACCACTTTCATCAGGGAGTAAAAAAGTTATAAATTGACCGGGCACAAAATCAAGCAACTGATGATCAGCACGTTTAAATGTCAATTGTAAGACATGGTCTGTAATCATGGTACGGGCTATAAGGGTACTATTAAATTGGTTGGCTTCTATAGGAGGCATAGGGTTTGCTTGTATATACAGGTTGATGATTGAATAACTTTCTTTTTTATCAAAGCTAATAAAATATTTTTTTATTGAGCACAACTTTAACTAATCGAATAGTGGCATACTACTTCTCATATCTTTGCCACAAAAGGTGTACTTCCTTATTTGGGATCATCAAACGATACCTAGGGTCTTCTTCATTATCATTAGCCAAAGAAGGGTTTATTATCGATTATGTACAAAGAAAAAAGAGCTTATTTACCCACTATTTGGTTAGTGAGTAGTCTGTTGCCTTGTGGTAGCAAGTGTGTGCCTAACACATTCAGAAAAAACCACCCAAACAGCTGTTAAAATCCAAGATTTACCCCCTACCCCTGATACCCCTGATAAGGGTGCGATGCTATTAGAAACACAAAAGGAGCAGGAAACTACAGCACCATCCCCTATTGAAGAAACATATAGCAGTAGTAAAAACAGTCCGCTTGTTCCACCTACTCCACCTAATGCTGAAGATGAGGAAGAAGATTCGGAGGTTGTAGACGAAAAAGCTCCAAAGAATAAGCAACAAAAGGAAGCCGAAACAAAAAAGCAGAGAGAAGCGCATATAAACAACCTGTTCAATAGACTACAAGAGTTATACACAGACGAACACTTTAACTTTAAGCTGGACCCCAATTTTTTTAAAAACTTAAACCGACATAAGGACAATGAAGAATTGCTAACCATTATAAAAAATCAGAATGTTTTTTTAAATATAATTAAGTATTCTATTATCCGCCTTCTTCACCTGCGTAGAGAGTTAGCATACACAGACCAAAAAGAGAAAGGACACCTCCAGGTGCTTAATAATATGATTACTGCTTTGTTATTTAACAACGATTCTAAAGTAGAACTCAGCCATATTAATACAGCGTTAAGTAAATTACTTATAGATAGTAAAAAGATTAATAATCAAGCTAAAAAAGAAAAATATAAAGAAGAGTGCACTGAGCTAAAAAACTGTGGAAAGCATTAAAACTAGACAACCTCTCTTTAGCAGATTATATAACTCCATAAAAAAACCAGGTGGTATTAGATTTGATATCTTCCCTAAAAATGATTAACTTTGTGAATAAATTCACTTCACTTAACTATCAAAACTATCAAAATCATGAATAGTTATAAGCGCACATGGATAATTTTAGGACTAAGTACCCTTACTGCTTGCAATCAGGGTAAAAATCGTCATGGATTTATCTTCTTACCTAATAGCCAGTCGGTAAAAAAAGAAATGCAACATTGGGATAGCCAAGAGAGGTTAAAGATCATCAAAAAAAATGCAAGAGCTTTTAGTGCTTGTGTTACTGATGAAGATAAAGAAGGTTATACGTGGATTAAAAAAACTATTGATTCAAGCAAACTTCGAGATCTTACTCTCTTAGGCCAAGAAGAACTTTTAGCCCATGAATGGGTATACAATGGAACGCTAACAAATTCAATACAACTTAAATTATTGGATGGGTGTCACTATGATATCGTTCCGATTAAAACTGAAAATCCTGGTATTTTTGGATTTATATTAACCAGCACAAATCAAAAATCCCCCCGTATGCGTGTGGTATTTCGTGGGACGAAGTGTAGCTATTCTGCTCGGCGTGATTTGGAGTTTCTCTCCTATGGTGGTGCTGGAGCAGGTAGTTTTAGTGCTGAAAAAAGTTCCGTTATAGATCAAATTAGAGGTCAACTCATCGCCTATCAAAATAGAGGTGCTAAGCAAGTTGCTTTAACCATTTCTGGCCATAGTTTAGGCGGTGCAGATGCGCAACATGCGATGCACGCCATACTTCAAGAGATAGCTCATCAAGAAAATAAACGGGAGGGTTTTGCTGCCTTGGATGCAATTAAGCTGTATCACTTTAATTCAACGGGGGTGCCGCAAGAAATAGCCGACGAATGCAATAGGTATGTTAAGACAAGGCATAAAAATAGATTAAATATGAAAATTGAGTCTCACAGTATGTTGGTCCATGGAGATCCCATACAATGTACTGGAGAAGCAAATCTCTTTGATGAGGTAAGTCCTAATAAAGTAAAATCTAAACTATATAAATTTAAAAAAGGAGTTATGAGTTATATGGATTTATTACGTATAAGACCTCACCGCGAGAAGTTTTTAATAAAAAACAGCAAGCAAGAAGAAGATAGTTGTAGTATATTCTCTAATGATAGTTTAGAAGATTCGAAAGAAATAACCAAAGAATTGCGTACTAAGTCTTCTTTCTTGAATTATATTTCGAGTCTATTTAAATCACCTCACCCGTCTGACAGGTGAGGTGAAAAGACTATGCTAGACCGCCTTCACCTGCGTAGAGAGTTAGCATACACAGACCAAAAAGAGAAAGGACACCTCCAGGTGCTTAATAATATGATTACTGCTTTGTTATTTAACAACGATTCTAAAGTAGAACTCAGCCATATTAATACAGCGTTAAGTAAATTACTTATAGATAGTAAAAAGATTAATAATCAAGCTAAAAAAGAAAAATATAAAGAAGAGTGCACTGAGCTAAAAAACTGTGGAAAGCATTAAAACTAGACAACCTCTCTTTAGCAGATTATATAACTCCATAAAAAAACCAGGTGGTATTAGATTTGATATCTTCCCTAAAAATGATTAACTTTGTGAATAAATTCACTTCACTTAACTATCAAAACTATCAAAATCATGAATAGTTATAAGCGCACATGGATAATTTTAGGACTAAGTACCCTTACTGCTTGCAATCAGGGTAAAAATCGTCATGGATTTATCTTCTTACCTAATAGCCAGTCGGTAAAAAAAGAAATGCAACATTGGGATAGCCAAGAGAGGTTAAAGATCATCAAAAAAAATGCAAGAGCTTTTAGTGCTTGTGTTACTGATGAAGATAAAGAAGGTTATACGTGGATTAAAAAAACTATTGATTCAAGCAAACTTCGAGATCTTACTCTCTTAGGCCAAGAAGAACTTTTAGCCCATGAATGGGTATACAATGGAACGCTAACAAATTCAATACAACTTAAATTATTGGATGGGTGTCACTATGATATCGTTCCGATTAAAACTGAAAATCCTGGTATTTTTGGATTTATATTAACCAGCACAAATCAAAAATCCCCCCGTATGCGTGTGGTATTTCGTGGGACGAAGTGTAGCTATTCTGCTCGGCGTGATTTGGAGTTTCTCTCCTATGGTGGTGCTGGAGCAGGTAGTTTTAGTGCTGAAAAAAGTTCCGTTATAGATCAAATTAGAGGTCAACTCATCGCCTATCAAAATAGAGGTGCTAAGCAAGTTGCTTTAACCATTTCTGGCCATAGTTTAGGCGGTGCAGATGCGCAACATGCGATGCACGCCATACTTCAAGAGATAGCTCATCAAGAAAATAAACGGGAGGGTTTTGCTGCCTTGGATGCAATTAAGCTGTATCACTTTAATTCAACGGGGGTGCCGCAAGAAATAGCCGACGAATGCAATAGGTATGTTAAGACAAGGCATAAAAATAGATTAAATATGAAAATTGAGTCTCACAGTATGTTGGTCCATGGAGATCCCATACAATGTACTGGAGAAGCAAATCTCTTTGATGAGGTAAGTCCTAATAAAGTAAAATCTAAACTATATAAATTTAAAAAAGGAGTTATGAGTTATATGGATTTATTACGTATAAGACCTCACCGCGAGAAGTTTTTAATAAAAAACAGCAAGCAAGAAGAAGATAGTTGTAGTATATTCTCTAATGATAGTTTAGAAGATTCGAAAGAAATAACCAAAGAATTGCGTACTAAGTCTTCTTTCTTGAATTATATTTCGAGTCTATTTAAATCACCTCACCCGTCTGACAGGTGAGGTGAAAAGACCATGCTAGACCGCTTGTGCGTTTTCGAGTAACTGAACGATATTCCGCTTATTCAACCTATGCGCAAGTGCTAATGGAGTCTCTTGATTATTATTTTTCACATCAATAGATGGCTGGTATTGCAATAAGTCATTAACTATACTTGCCCTACCACCGGTTACCGCATTGTGTAAAGGAGTATTACCCAAATTATTTTGAGCATTAATATTAAACCCTTTCTCTATTAAACGGGTAATCACTTCGTTTAGACCAAAGCTAGAACAAAAATGTGCTAATAAATGAAAAGGAGTACCCCCATTTTGCGTAGTTAATGCAAAATCAGGACCTGCATTAGGAGGAGTACCTACCCCATTATAGAATGGGTAGTGACCATGAAAATTAGAATTATATAAATCATACAAAGGAGTATTCCCTGAATTATTCGTACTATCCATACCTACCCCATGATCGATTAAATGCTGAAGGCTTATCCTATCATTTGATCTGACTGCATAGTGCATTATAGATTCACCCATCTCATTTACTGCGAATAGATCTGCCCCGTTACCAATTAATACTTCCGCGGCGGCATGACGTCGAAGGTTTAACGCACGCATCAAAGGCGTAAAGCCTCTACCAAGATTTATATTTACAGTAGCGCCCTGATCGATTAACCATTGAACCATCGTTGCACTAACCTGTTGTTCACATACAGCTATGTCTAAAGGAAGCCTAACATTGTCATGCACGCTTATGGGGACAACAAGGTTAACATTTTCATGGTTGATTAATTGAGCAACTAGGAGCATATCCCCACTTACTATAGCATTATATATAACAGGTGGTGGGCCATTTGGTTCTGGATTACGATTTTGTTCACTTCTTGATCTTTCCTAGTTACGTATGCTTGTATTCTCAGTTCCATCTCCAGCTAATTTTAGTTGTCCACAACCAAAATTTAACAACCAGGTGGCCAAACAGAGATATTTAAGTTTTATATTATTATGATACATAGGTAAATATAATTTATAAGATATGATGATAAAATTTAAAATGGTGCTTTACTTTTTTACATTAATTTTTACTATTTTTGTATAAAAAGTATCCTAACACATAGCTAGTAATGTAAGCAATACCTATGATTAAATCAAAATCATTAGGTAAAGATTAACCCCTTGCCTCTCAAAAATTTTATGACAAACCCTAACCTACAACCACTCGTCATCATTGGAGGAGGACCTGCAGGCTATACAGCAGCCATTTATGCCGCTCGGGCAGGTTTATCCCCTGTGCTCTATCAAGGCCCTCAACCAGGAGGACAGTTGACCATTACAGGTGAAGTAGAAAACTACCCTGGTTACCCAAATGGAATTACAGGAACAGCCATGATGGAAGATTTTAGGGCACAAGCAACACGCTTTGGTGCCGTTATTAAAGAGGGTATCGTCACAAAAGTAGATTTCTCTGGCTATCCTCATTGGTTACTGTTAAATAATGGAGCGGAAGTATGGGCTCAATCGGTAATCATTGCGGCTGGTGCATCTGCCAAATGGTTGGGGTTGCCATCAGAAAAAAAACTGTATGGAAAAGGAGTTTCTGCTTGTGCAGTTTGTGATGGTTTCTTTTTTAAAAATGAAACCGTTGTGGTAGTAGGTGGTGGGGATACCGCTGCAGAAGAGTCGCTTTATTTAAGTAAACTTTGCAAAAAGGTACATCTACTGGTCCGAAAAGAAGCGATGCGTGCGTCTAAAATTATGCAAGAACGGGTTTTTAAGCAAGATAATATTCAAGTATGGTTTGATACAGCAGTTCAGGATATTATAGGTGAAGAAGCAGTAGAGGCCATACAAGCCATCCATGTAATATCCCAAAAAACCTCTACCATAGCTGCAACAGGGCTCTTTGTGGCTATAGGTCACCAACCCAACTCTGCTCCCTTTTTACCCTATCTCACGGTAGATAACCAAGGTTATATTCAGGTAGAAGCTGGGAAAACAGCAACAAATATTCCCGGCATCTTTGCCGCAGGAGATATTCAAGATCCCTATTACAGACAAGCGGTAACGGCAGCTGGAACAGGTTGTATGGCTGCCCTAGAAGCAGAACGCTTTTTACATACCCCCCCCGATGCATCATTTCAAAAGAAGTAGCTCGCTGCCCTTATTATGGCTTTTACTGAGTATGCTTTCAAGTTGCTTGAATGATGTTTTTACTAAATACCTAACCACTGGATTACCCCCTTGTCAAATCTGTTGGTTTCGTTTTGTACTGGGTAGCCTCGTACTACTTCCAATAATCGCTTATCATGGCATCCATACCTTTAAAACAAGTCGACTCAAGCTACATTTTGTTCGAGGTTTTCTTTTATCTATTGCCATGACCCTCTATGCCTATGGGCTCACCCATGTAGAAATGAGTACCGTAACTGTAATAGGATTTACTAATCCTATTTTTGTGCTTATCCTAGCTAGCCTATTGCTTAAAGAAGAGATCGCTTGGCCCATATGGGCAGCCAGCTTTTTTGTTTTTATAGCCATAGTCTTGATTGTAAAACCCACCAACGTAGGCTACACCCTACCTGCTTTAGCTTGTTTACTGGCCACTATTATTTTTTCTTTATTGGACATTATCAATAAAAAATATATTAAACAGGAACCTATCTTGTTGATGTTGTTTTTTTCTAACTTATTTGCTTCTTTTTGCCTATTCCCTATAGTAGTCCATGGTTGGAAAACCCCTACCCTATTTCAACTTATCATATTAGGTCTATTAGGTATTAACAGCAACCTGATCTTATACTTTTTATTAAAGGCGTTCCAGTTATCCCATATCTCTTTCTTAGCACCTTTCAGGTATATAGAGTTTGTTTTCTCTATGCTATTTGGCTACTTGTTTTTTCAAGAATGGCCAACTTATAGTAGTTTTTTAAAAGCAGGAATGATCATGGCCGCTACTTGTTTTGTCGCCTACTACCAAAATCGCCAGCGATAAGCAATTGCCATCTATTTGAGTAATATTATGTTATAATTGTTTATTATGCGTATATTAATTAGCATTAAATATATATGAATAAGATAATATGTCTGTACCCAATAATTTTATCAAATACTCTATAAAAGTAGGGTCGAAAGTGCTAAAAGAACATTTTCCTATACAATCTATCATGGTAGATAAGCGTATCAATAAAATTCCTTATGCGAAAATAGTACTTTATGATGGAGACATTGCTGCTCAATCTTTTTTTACTGCCAATGATAAAACCTTTAAAATAGGGGCTGACGTTACTATAGAAGCTGGTTATGGAACCGATTTAGCCAAAATATTTCAAGGAGTCATAGCGAAGTTAGCGGTAAAATCTAGGAGTTCAGGGGCCTCTACTTTTGTAGTAACCTGCAGGGATATAGCGTATAAAACTACACTTGGTCCTAAAACCATGCACTTTCAACAGTGTAAAGATAGTGACATTTTTAAAAAAATCTTGGATCAATACAAAGGCCTCACCAGTAACCTAGAGGCTACAACTACGGTACATGAAAGTATTTCCCAATATGAGGTATCCGATTGGGATTTTTTAAATATCCGTGCAGAGGCCAATGGCCTAGTCATTGTGGTCAACGATGGAAAAGTATCCATTAAGCAACCTAAAAGCAGTGGCAAGGGTGCTTTTAGTTATACGTATGGGGTTGATTTTATTGATTTTGATGCAGAAATAGATGTAAAAGATCAATGGCAAGGGGCTAATGCCTTTTCATGGAATGTAGGTAAACAGCAGCTTGACGTTGCCAAGGCAGCTGATCCTGGAGAACGATCTATGGGAGATATCTCTTATAAGGAGCTCCTAGGTGGGCAAAAAGCTGTTCCGATTGCTCATGGTGGTATAGATAATGCAGAGGTTAAAAACTTAGCGAGTGGATTATTAGAACGTGCGCGCATAGCCAAGGTTAAAGGCTCTATAACGGTATTAGGTAATCCTAAATTACTCCATGGTAAATCGATAACTATTGAAAAAGGGGCGGCTCATTTTGCAGGCAATGCCTATATATCTGGTGTTAGACATCTTATATCAGCAGGTACCTACTATACTGAGTTAACTATGGGGCTAGATGCACAACGTTATATGCATAAGTATACTGATATTATTCCATTGGCAGCAGCAGGTATGATGCCCCCTATACATGGATTACAAATTGGTATTGTAAAACAAATCACAGCGGATCCCAAAAAAAGTGATCGCATTTTTGTTCATTTGCCTTTGATACAACAGCAGGCCAAAGCAGGTATTTGGTGTCGTTTGGCTTCTTTTTATGCCAGTAACCAAGCGGGTGCTTTTTTTATTCCAGAGGTGAATGATGAAGTTATAGTGGGGTTTATTAATGATGATGTACGTGCGCCTATTATTTTAGGTTCGTTGTATAGCCAAACACATGGCTCGCCTAATAAGATGGATGAGAAAAACAACTTAAAATCTTTTGTTTCTAGAGCAAAGCTAAAGCTGACTTTTAATGATGATCCAAAAGCACCTGAAATGTCTATGCAAACCCCTAAAGGATCTATTATTAAAATCACTGATGAGAAAGAAGCTGGTATTCATATTGAAGACATCCATGGTAATAAAATTATTTTAAATTCAAAAGGCATTGGTATCATAAGTAGAAAAGACATTCGATTAAATGCGGGGGGTAGTATCAAACTCAACTCATTGGATGATTGTGTAGTCAGAGCCAATAAAAATGTGAATATAAGTGGTATGAATGTGAATACCAAGGCTTCTATGAAGGCTTCTTTAGAGGGGAATGCTAGTACGGAGGTAAAGTCTGGTATGGTTACGATTGTAAAGGGTACAACGGTATTGATTAATTAATGTGAACACTGGATTATGTCACCTGATAATCAATTTAAAAACTTAATTTTTAATCCAAAGTTCACCTAAATTACTTGTAATTAGCCTGATTTGTTTATTAAAGTATGTGTACATTTATTGTTAGTATCACTGTAAACCCCCTGGCCGGGGAGGCTTCATACTTTTTTTGACCGCAAAAAAAGTATGGAAAAAGTGTGCCAGGCATGGTACATATCTCGAGGGTGCAATTCCCTTATCCAGGCTGGCGAGCCGAAGGATTAGTGAAACACAAGGGCTAAATCGTGAGAGATAGTCTGAAGGAAGTG
>JAIETQ010000009.1 GCA_019744995.1 Amoebophilaceae bacterium | reverse complement strand
CTTTGGGGAGTGCCTATTTGCAATTTATGGGGCAATATACTAAGTTTATTGATTGTGGCACCTCTAATGTTGTTGATCAAGCGCAAGAGGTTACAACCGTAATGCGCTCCAGTAAAGCCAATGAACCTTTTGATCTTTTTTAAATTTTAACATTCTTTTTAGTCTATTATCTATGCGTCAAAATGCGTCAAATGAGCTATCTTTTTTTCGTTTTTCAACTATTTTCGGGCTTATTATTTGCTGTAAGTTGTGAAAATGGGCAAGAAAATTCCCTCTGTAAGTATAGGTTCCCAGTTAATACAACGCCATTAACCCCACTTTTTTGGAAAGTACAAGGAGTTCACAATACTGTTTATTTGTTTGGGACTATTCATCAGTATCCAAATACTCATAGGTTGTTCCCTGCATTGCCTACTCTTGAGCAAGCATTTAATAAATCGCGTTATCTATTGGTTGAGCAAGATCCTAACAATGTGATTAAGCGTCTTAAGAAGACCATACCACAGGAAAAGGCTCAGTTAGAGGATCTGTTAAGGGAGGCTAAAATAGAAGAAAAAGCCTTCAGAGCATTAGAACAACAGCTAAAACAACAGCTAGAACGACTAGAGGATGAAGATTATGTAGAAAACGCGCAGAAGCAAAGTTTAGAGTATTATCTTATTAGCAAAGCTGTTGATAAAAAAGTCATAGAATTAGAGTCTCATCTTGAGATGACAGATGAGCCATATTGCAAATTTTTGAATCATTTTGTAGAAAAATATGGAGAAAATTCTAAAGAATACATACAGATAAAAGCGAGTGTACCTCAGATACTGTATGCTGAGGTACTTTCATCATGGGAATGTGGCAATGGGCAAGAAGGGGCAAGTAGTAAAGCCATCGCTATAGCTAAAAGCATGCTGAAAAATGGGGAACCTATAGAAAAAATAATAAGCTAAGGGCTTACTAAGAAGGAAATTCAGTCTGTCTAATGTGCTTTCCATGGCTTCGTTTGGCATACTGGGAAGCATGTATGCGTTTGTTTAATCAGAGTTGCGATCCTATGAGGGATGTCTCTTTGAGACATGAGGTCTTAGCCAGTTGGCCTGTTTAATTATCCTCCAAAAAGTCTACAATATCAATGATGCGGTAAAAATAAGCAGAGGTGGCAATAGCGTCAGCAACGCCGCTTAAGTGGAATAATACGGGCACAGTGGCAAAGCCTCTTGGCACTTTTAGCGCTGAAATTTTATCTTGCATTTCACTCATGATGCCGCTACCGATTTCACGTTTTTTGAATTTGAACTCGCAAATGAATATATTTTTTGTTGCCGTTTGTACCAGATAATCAATCTGACATCCTTGTTGTATAGTGGTTTTTGTCTGCCTATAAGGGCCGTCAGCTAGTATATCTGCTCCATGTATGCCGATAGCTTTTGCAAGCAGTGGGCGATTTTGTAGCAATAAATATTCTAGTTGCAACCCGAAGTGGGTTTCAAATCCAGGAAGTGTCTCTAAACTCATATCTTGGTATCCACCAACTGAAATTTTAGATAGGTTAGGCTCTATCATTTTGAGATAGAATCTCATGTAAGGATCTGTAATGCGATATAAGCTCTGTTTTAAGCGTGTTGTTGTTTTGAACGACCATAAAGGTTGCTTATGCACAAAACCAGCGACCATTAAATGTTCCATCATTTGGCTTAAGGTGCCGCTATAAGGAAATTTTATCAACGCGCGTATTTCGGCAAGTGTTTTTTGGCCATCTTTTAAGGCGTTAAGGATCTTTTTGTAGGTTGTACCTTTCCCATTAAACAAATCATGAAAGATCCGATCAAACTCTATAACCAATAATCCATTTTTTTCAAAGGCAAGTTGTTTGATATTTTCATCGGCGGTAATTTCAGCATTAAACTGCTCTAAGTACCAGGGGATACCTCCGACGACGCTTAGCAGTTTATACCTATCGTAAGCAGAACATTGTATACCCCTTTTTCTTAAAAATTCAGCACTTTCAGGAATAGATAAAGGCTCCAAGGTAAGCGTCAAATGAATACGCCCGAAAAAAGCGGTGCTTTTCAAAATATTTTCTTCAATCCAAGTGGATACCGATCCACAACATACCAGCAGCATATGCATGGTCTGTTTATCCCACCAAGCCTTGAGTTTAGGGATAAAGGTGGGATCTTTAGCCCCCATCCAAGAAATTTCATCAAAAAGGATGATATTACCTGCTGTGATATGTAAACTCAGATACTCCAAGCCATCACTCCAATCTAAGAAAGTCATAGGTGGCACTTTGAGCATAAAAGACAACTGTCGTGCAAAATGGTCTCTTTGTGCTTGGGCGCTAATGCCATCTTGAGGCGCAAGGCCAGCAAAGCTCCAAAATCTTTGCGTTGCATACCTTGAGGCAAATTCAGTGATAAGGCGACTTTTTCCAATTCTTCGCCGACCTTTGATCACCACTAATTTAGCTGTTTTTGTATGATATAAAGCTTTCAATCGCTCTAGTTC
The DNA here is from genome assembly GCA_019744995.1 of Amoebophilaceae bacterium. Classification (GTDB taxonomy): domain Bacteria; phylum Bacteroidota; class Bacteroidia; order Cytophagales; family Amoebophilaceae; genus Cardinium. The sequence continues at coordinate 21,412 of JAIETQ010000009.1, read as the reverse complement.
AGCTCTACGGCCGATAAAGATGGTATTTGACATTACATGATTTTTATGCTCAAATGGCTAATTAAGGTTAGCTTGGGATGCTATGCATTAAATTTAGGTATAAAATGCTACATTTTGCTAAGTTTTTCAATTTCTGCCATGGTTTTTTTGGTGGTTGACGAGCTGAGGATTATTAGCAAAGGAATTCTTCGGTTGTAAAGTAAGTATAGCTCCTCTTTTTGTTGCACATAGATAAATGATGTAACTTGCATTGGATGATTTTAACTTCATAATACCATGTACAAAATACCTATAGGCGTAGATAACTTCCATAAATTAGTAACAGGTGATTACCTGTTTTGTGATAAAACAGCGATGATCGCTGAGTTTTTAAGTAAAGGAGAAGATGTAGCCTTAATCACCCGTCCTGGTCGTTGGGGTAAGACCTTGAATATGTCTATGTTACAGCATTTTCTTGCATCGGAGGTAGATGGAGTAAGTACCGTTGGTTTATTTGATGAGTTGACCATTGCTAAGATAGATGGGGGAAATATCTCAAAACCCATCAAGGTAAGTACTCTGTGATTATGCTAAGCTTTAAGGATGTTAAGGCAAATAGTTTTAAAGGAGCTTACAATGCGATTTATGAATTAATTAGAGCTGTTTATGATCTATTCAATTTTTTATTAAAAAGTGATAAACTAACTGATTTACAGCGAAATAAATTTATATCTATCCTAGATAAAAAATCTGATCAACAGCAGTTAGAGGCCTCTTTAAAACTGCTCAGCGAATGCCTTCATAAACACCATGGCAAGAGGGTTTATATCCTCATAGATGAATATGATACCCCTTTAAATCAAGCCTATGGCAATGCATCTTATTTAACTGATCTCGTAGGATTTATGCGAAACTTATTTAGTTCCTGTTTAAAAGGTAATAATGCCTTAGCACGAGGGCTATTAACTGGTATCTTGCGTGTTTCCAACGATAGCATGTTATCTGGCTTAAATAACCTAACAACCTATACCATGTTAGATAAAGCTTATAGTAGTCATTTTGGTTTCAGTGATGAGGAAATGCAAGCTATGATGCATTGGTGGGTGAACGTGGCATAAAACTCTCAGGGGGGCAGCGTCAACGCATTGCGATTGCCCGGGCCATGTTAAAAAACGCTCCAATCCTTATGCTAGATGAGGCTACTAGCCAGCTTGATTCCGTAACTGAAAGCCTTATTCAGGAATCTTTATGGGCATTAATGCAAAACAAGACAACCATTGTGATTGCACACCGCTTATCGACCTTGTTGCAGATGGATCGTATTTTGGTTTTTGATAAAGGCCAGATCGTTGAAGATGGTACCCATGCTGCATTGCTTGCGCGTAATGGATTATACAAAACCCTATGGGATGTGCAAGTGGGTGGCTTTTTGCCAGATAAAAAATAAAGTCTGGTTCCTTAGGAAAAACATACACTTACAGTAGCTAATTTGCCCACCAGTTGTATGGCACCACTAGCTGGCATAGGAAAATCTTCGCCGCCTATCTTTTCTGCCATCGTTACCGCTTGCAGCTCTTTAAGTAGTTCTACTGACAAGGTAACTCCATGAATGACCAGCAATCGAATGGGCGCTTTTACCGAAAGGTTGCGATCGGCTTTAGCCTTGCGTACCAACCCCAATATTTCTATTAAGCCATCTACTTGGTTTAGTATTATAGGTGTTATGGTATTTTTGCATACCCCATCTGGCCAATTCCCCTTTTTATGCATAGAGCCCTTATGTGGGTAAAGCCCATGGGAAAGGGTTTCCGTAATGTAGGGCAAAATGGGGGCGAAAAGTTGCAATAAAGTATAAAAAGTATGGTACAAGGTTAAAATAGCACTACACTGCCCTTTGTCATCGGCTCCATTTTCATTATAGACTCTGGCTTTGCTAATTTCTAGATAATTGTCACAAAAAACAGACCAAAAAAACTTTTCTACAGCTTCTAATGCTTCTGTGTAGTTATAAGCCTGCCAATGACCTGCTACTTGTACCAGGAGTTCATTTAATCGGTGGAGTAGCCATTGATCTAAAGTAGCGGTAATGTTATGTTGGCTGACTTCAAGGGAATCTATTAATAGTTGGTTATCTAGTTTTTTAAGGTGTGGTAAGATAAACTTACCTGCATTCCATAGTTTAGTAACCAGCCGTTTTCCATTGTTCATTACATTTTCACAATAACAGGTATCTGCCCCTAAGCGAGCTGTAGCAGACCAGTACCGCATGACATCTGCACCATATTGAGCCAATAAAGTTTCTGGAACAATGGTATTGCCTTTTGATTTAGACATCTTGCTTTTATCTGGGGCTAGGCACCATCCATTGATCATAATATTTTTCCAAGGTAAGCTATCTTCATGCAGGTGTGCTTTAAGTAGCGTATAAAAAGTCCATGTACGTATGATTTCATGGGCTTGTGGACGTAAGTCCATAGGAAATAGTTGCCTATGTCTGTTGTAGTCTATGGCAAACGCCTCATTAATAGCATGGGTAGAAAGTTGTGGGGAAATACTACTGGTAGCCCAGGTATCCATAACATCATAGTCAGCTTCTACTTCTGCTCTAGTATAACCCTGTGGTAAGTCCTCTAAAGGGTTTACGGGAAGTTGATCTAGGGTTGGAAGCAATATTTTGCCTACTTCTCCAGCACGTTTCGAATACCAGACGGGAAAAGGAACTCCAAAATAGCGCTGACGACTGATACACCAATCCCAAGCTAGTCCATTGATCCATCTTTCAAGCCGATCTTTCATGCTTATGGGATGCCATTGTAACGCATTGACTTTAGCTAAAAGAGCTGATTTGTGTTCAAGTGTCCGAACAAACCATTGAGGTATAGCTAAAATTTCTAAGGGGGCCCCTGATCTTTCTGCGCATTTTACCGATTGCAGGATTTCTGTTTTTTTGACTACGAGTGCTTGTTGTTGGAGTATTTCAATGATTTTTTTGCGTGCGTCTACTACTTTTAATCCCTGTAGCGGGCCACTACTTTCTCCTACGATTATCCCTTTTTTATTGAGTATAATATGGGTAGGTAGTTGATGTTTTTTCCACCACAATATATCGGTTTGGTCTCCAAAGGTACAACACATCACCAATCCTGTACCTTTATCTGGTTTTACCAACTCATCGGGTATAATGGGAACCTTTTGGTTAAAGATAGGGGTAATGGCATGGCTATGGGCTAAATGTTGATAACGCAGATCATCGGGATGGTAGAACATGGCTACACAGGCAGGTAATAGCTCTGGACGGGTCGTGGCAATGGTTAATGATTGTTGGCTATTTTCATGGATAAAAAGTAGCTCATGCATAAAAGAAGTTCGCTCTTTGTCTTCAATATCAGCTTGTGCTAAAGCGGTTTCATCTACGGGGTCCCATAGGATGGGTTGTTCGTTGCGGTATATATCCCCTTTAGCCAAGAGTGCTAGAAAAGACATTTGTGAAAGCTTACGGGAACGTGGACTAATGGTTTGGTAGGCCAAGCTCCAATCTACCGAAAGTGCCATGGCTTTAAAAAGCCTCTTAAATTTTTCTTCTTCAATGCTAATTACATCTTGGCAAAGCGCTATAAATTCCTCTCTCTTCATAGATGAAGCCCGTACTCCTTTTTGTTTTTCTACCAATCGTTCGGTAGGTAATCCGTTGTCATCAAATCCCATAGGATAAAAAACATGCTTACCTAACATGCGTTGGAATCGAACGACGAAATCAGCCTGTGTATAGCTACAGGCATGACCTATATGGAGATTGCCAGAGACAGTCGGAGGGGGGGTGTCTACCACAAAGGTATTGCCATCATGGGTATTGGGATCCCATTTATATAAAGCTTCTTTTTCCCAAAATTGCTGCCAATGTTTTTCTTGCTCTAAAAAATTATAACGGGGTGGTAAATATGGCGTAAACATCTGTTGAATAATCTATTGAGTTGATGGCTAGCTAATGCGCTAGCTTAGCTTAACCCATGAATTTAATTATTTTTTTTCATTTGTTCTATGGTTATAGCAGATAATTGCTCTTTCGAAATAAGGTTCTTGCCAAAGCACGCGGAGTTTACATGCCGTTGAGCCACGCTATTGCATATTCAAATGCTCTAAGTAAGGCGGCAACACAGGCAGGCCATCCTCGTAGAAATAACTACTAGGCTAAAAAAGTTGTTGCAAATAACATACACACCAGTTAGACGGCTTGTGTTTATTTGCAACAGCCTATTAATAGTCCTATGTAATCAAAGAAAATCAGTAAGAATTAAACTGAGTGTATCTTTCTGAAACTTGTATAGTTGTGCATTTTCCAATAATTGTAACGATGTATAATCGACCTTTTTATCTGCGATAATTTGCCAGGGAGCTTATTTATTTTTGAATCCACATGATTGCTTGGATAGTGATAAGGGAGCTCTTCGATGGGAATATCCTTTGAGGACGAATTGTTAGCACCTGATGTTGATGGATGCCAAACTTGAAGCTGCGTACAGTTGTTCAACTCCGGAGCTTTTTTTTCATAAAAAAATTATTTGATTTTTAGTGTTAATAAGTGTTAATAAAAAATGTTCCAAGTAAAGAACCCGGAACTACGCTCTTCAATAAAAATAGTTAAAATAATCTTATTGAGGTAGCTCAATAGGCTACTTCTAACAACAATCGCTCTCTAAGTAGAGCTACAGCGCTGTTTTTTTCACTCAAATGGTTTAATTTTTCTTGATCGGTATAAGGTTTTTTGTCGGAACTTTGTTCCGTTAGCGTAGTTTGAATGGTGAAATGATCCGCATCATTAAACTCTTTACGCAAGGCTATTATAAGATCTTCTCTTATGCTTTGCAAAGTATCTTCTTGAATTGGATTAATCAATGCAATCGTAATAACTCCATTATGCATGGTTATAGGTTGATTCATTAATTGATAACCAGCTATATTTCCATTTATTTTTAATAAGTTGCCATAGTCCATAAAAAAAGCTTGGAGTGGTTCTAGCGCTATGGGTTGGGTGGCAGGGAGTGGCTTGCTTTCGGTTTTTATTTTTTTTTTAAGGTAACCTCTTTTACTGTTTCATGAGGGGTTAATGAAGCTTTTAACCCTGCTAAAGTAGGGATAATGGCAGTTTCGTGTTTAATGGAAGGGGCTACAGAGAGCTGTTGACTGACTAACTCAATAAGTAAAAGCTCTACATGTAACCGTTGATTTTGACTCGCTTTATAGGTTACCTCACATTTATTTACCAGTTGTAGACTATGTAATAAAAAAGTAAAAGAACATCTAGCCGCATAGTCTGCATAAAGTGGGCGTAGATTGTCGGTAACTTCTAATAAGGGAATCGTAGCTGCATCTTTACAGACCAGCAGGTTACGAAAATGTTCTCCAAGTCCTATAACAAAATGTTGTCCATTACATCCGGTACGCCAATATGTATCATATAAAGCCAGTGCAGCCGCTATATCGCCCTTTAAAATAGCCTCTGTACAGGTAAAATATACCGCCTGATCTAGTACCTGAAGGTAGGAACAAGCAATGGCATAGGTAATCTTACCATTTGGCCCTACAGAAGTATTGATCAAATCAAACATAGAAAGTGCATCTCGCATGGCCCCTTCTGCTTTTTGTGCAATTAGCTGTAAGGCAGACTCCTCATAAGTGATGGCTTCTTGTATAGCGATGGCCGTAAGCTGTGATACCATATCTTTTAACTGGATTCTATTAAAGTTAAAGATTTGACAACGAGATACAATAGTAGGTAAAATTTTATTTCTTTCTGTAGTAGCTAATATAAATATAGCATAACTAGGTGGCTCTTCTAATGTCTTTAAAAATGCATTGAAAGCAGCATTAGATAGCATATGCACTTCATCTATAATGTATATTTTAAATTTTCCTACTTGAGGTGCATAGCGCACTTGTTCAACCAGCTCTCGAATGTCTTCTACAGAATTATTAGAGGCAGCATCTAGTTCGTAAACATTCATAGAGCCATTGGTCTGAAAGCTTACGCAATGGACACAAACGTTACAAGCTTCCTGTTCTTTTGTTAATGCTAAACAGTTGATGGTTTTTGCTAAAATGCGGGCGCAGGTGGTTTTACCCACCCCACGTGGACCACAAAACAAAAACGCATGAGCCAGCTGATTATTGGCTACTGCATTTTTTAATGTAGTAGTAATATGAGGCTGGCTAATGACATCTTTAAAATGAATAGGACGATATTTTCTGGCAGAAACTACAAACTGACTCATGATGTACGCTTTAATCAAACTTGGTTAAAAAAAAGATTTAATGCGTTCAAAAAAACTAGGCTCTTTTTTATTGGGCTTCGGTATAAAATTAGGTGCATGTCGAAGTGATGACAGGATATCTTTTTCCTCTTTGGTTAATTCTTGCGGCGTCCAAATTTGTACAAAAACCAGTTGATCTCCACTACCTCCATGTCTATTTACATCAGGAACCCCTTTTCCTCTTAACTTAAGTACCTTGCCACTTGGGGTACCTGCTGGAATTTTTACCAAAACTTTACCATGTATGGTCGGCACTTCTATTTCACAACCTAGTGCGGCATCTACAAAGCTAATATGTAAGGTATAGCAGATGTTGTTTCCCTCTCGTTTTAAAAGGTCATCTGCTACTTCATCAATACGGATGATCAGGTTACCTGGTATGCCACCACGTACCGGTGCATTTCCTTTTTCTCGTAAGGTTAACTCCATACCTTGCTTTACTCCTGCAGGTAATTGAAAGGTAATTAAATCTTCTATAAGTATTCTCCCTTCTCCATAGCAGCTGTTACATGGCTTGGTGATCTGTGTACCTGCTCCGTAACATTTGGCACAGGTAGATTCGGTGACCATATTGCCCAACATGGTTCGGGTTATGTTACGTATAGTACCACTACCTTTGCAAGTAGTACATTTTTCTAGATTACTGCCAGATGCGGCTCCATTGCCTCCACAATCATCACAACGGGTATGACGTTTTACTTTTACTTTTTTTTCTGTACCCTTTGCAACTTCTTCTAGGCTTATTTTTATGCGTATACGTAGATCTTCACCATAATTGGTTTTATGTCTACCGCCTCCTTCAAAAAAGCTGCCAAAAGGAGAGTTTTTGAACAAGTCGTTTAGGTCTTCGGTGTAAAAATTATTGCCATAGCTGCCTTGGCCATTGTTTTTTAGACCTTCTTCTCCAAATTGATCATACTTAGCCTTTTTTTGACCATCACTTAATACATCATAAGCTTCTGCTGCAGCTTTAAATTTACTTTCTGCTTCTTTATTTCCTGGATTTTTATCCGGGTGGTATTTCATAGCTATCTTCCGATATGCTTTTTTTATTTCATCAGCAGTAGCGTTTTCACTGACGCCTAAAATTTTATAAAAGTTTTTTTCCATTATAATCCAATTACAACCTTAGCAAATCGTAGTACATTTTCATGCATAAGATATCCTTTCTCTGTTACTGTAATAATTTTTCCTTTCATTTCGGCATTTTCTACCGGTTGTTGCATGATAGCTTCATGGAGATCTGCATCAAATAAACTTCCTACTTCAATAGGCATGGTTGTAACGCCAAATTTCTTTAATAAAGAGACCAATTTGTCATAGATAAGTTTTGTGCCTATTTCACCAGATGGGTCGCCTGCAACGGCTAGGCTTCGTTCAAAATCATCTACAATGGTCAATAGTTCTTTGAGTGTCTTTTCATTGGCATGGTCGATCAGTGTTAGGCGTTCTTTAGCGGTACGCTTTTTAAAGTTGTCAAATTCAGAGTAGAGGCGAACATACTTGTCATTGATTGTATCAACCATCTCTTGAAGTTCTTTTAGGGTGCTATTAACATCTGCTGTATCTTCCGAGTTACAGCAGGTGTCAGCACATGTATCATCCATTGAACAACATCCCCCTCCACAACACTCGTTTTCATTTTTAATTTCCGGTTCTTGGCAACATCCTCCTCCGTGGCCGTGTATATTATCGTTTTTCATAAGACTAATTAATTAAGGAATAATAGACTAATATCTTACCAGAAGATACTACAATTTTTTTGCCAAATAGCTTAATTGTGCCAAATTGTCATATAAACGTGCTTATATGACGCCTTGTTCCGGGTATTTTCCAGGTATATTTCGGTAAAAGCTTTGTATGGCTAGGATATCGTTTTCTATATGCCCAGTAGGATAGAAAGTTGGACCTAACCCCATTTCTTTTTGTGCGTAATTGATGTACCCTAGTATAATAGGTAATTGGGTGGCTTCGGATAATCTATAGAATCCTGTTTTCCAGCGTTTGGCATACTTCCTTGTGCCTTCTGGGGCAATCATGAGTAATAGTTTGTCTGCTTTATTCAATAGGTCTGCCATGATAGTCACCATACTATTTTCTTTTATAGCAACTTTTTGTCTATCTATCGGGATAGCTCCTAGTGCATTCATTAAGTAGGAAAGGGGAAAAAACATCACTTCTTTTTTTATAGCAAATCGCATAGGTAAGGTGGGATGGCTAAGCCTAAACAACATGCCATAAACAAAATCCCAATTGCTGGTATGGGGGGCCAGTATTACGACGGCTTTGTCAAAAGCAGTAGTAGGCGTAATGTTATGGATTTTCCATCCGAGTAGCTTGATCAGGTAAAGGGCGCATCGACTCAGCCAACTATCTTTTATACTTGTATGGCTAGGGTAGTTCATACAGCTTTTTTGAATTTTTCTTCTAGCTCGCTCAATTTATGCGCTCGAAGGGTATCTTTCTTTGTTACTTTTTTTAACAAATTATCTATTTGATCGATAAGGGTTGCTAAGTCAGCTGCATTGATTTTATATTTAGTTTTCTTTAGCTGGGCTTTAACTTTATTACACACGATATGGATATCATCAGCCTCTACCTTATCTTTTAAATCTTTTATTTGCTGCCTAATTTCCGATTTTATAACCAATAATTGTTCCCTATCTTCAAGTAATAGATTTATTTGATTATCTGCATTTTGTAGGTCTTTTAACCAGTTTTGATGGTCGGTATCAATTATTAATGCTAATGCTATTTTAGCTAAGTCAGACTTGAATACCCATACGTCTATAGCGTGAAGCTGATTTTTAGCTGTTTCAATATAACCTTTAATAACCTCAACATGAGGCGAATGATCTTTTCTACATGCATAAAACAAATCTTTTAGCTTTTGTAAAAGCATTCTAGCTTTTACAAACTTATCAGATATAGTGTCTTCTATAGCTACTATATCACTTGTTATTTTTTCTGGTGAAGCCTCATCTTTTATTGTTGAATCAAATTGCTCTTGTTGTTCTTTTGCGGCAGTAAAAATAAGGTTCAACTCGTAATAAACTGCTTTAGCTTGTTTAACAGCATCAAGACGATCTGCAGGTTGCTGCTGATCGCTACATTTACCAGTTGGTACTACATCTGGCCCTTGGTTCATTTCGTTTTTGCTCACATTACATGCTCCCACAAAAGAAAGCGTGGCATATAATAGGGTCTTATTTAGTTTATGCATTTTCATCTTATTTCAATTTATAGTTGACCGTAAATGACACTCCTAACCGCAATATTCGCCTCATTAAACATGACAAATTTAACTTAATTACAGTCAAAAAACAAATGGTAATTTCAGCTTATTTTTAAGGATCGATTGCTGTAATACTGCTTCCAGCTTTTAGCAGGAGTTCTGCGCATGGATTATTGGATTTAACTTTTAGATTGTTTGTAATAAATTCGTAATCTATGCACATATTTTCCATAGTATCTATGCTTATAAGTGTTTCATGCAATGGCAAAGAACCACAACGATTTATTATATTGGGTTTAATATCTACCTGTGCAAGCAGTGCTTGCAGCATGTCAAATTTGCCATACCTACTGGCTAAATGTAATGAAGTGTCTCCATTAGCGTCTTGGGCATTGACTAAAATGTCTTTACAGGCCAATAAAACCAGTAAACACTTCAATGATCCATACTGAACAACTTGATGCAAAAGCGTGGAATTTTTAGCTCCACTACCATCCGCATTAGGACTAACCCCATGATTTAACAGGGCATACAAAGCAAGATAATTGTCTTTTGCAATAGCTATACTGGCTAAGCACACGCCAGTAATTTGCTCAAAACTTGTTTTATAAGTACTATGTGAATAAAAATCTACTATATTACGATCTACTAATGCATCAAAGCAAGCGGTATGTAAACAGTGTCCACAATTAGGTAATAGCGTAGTTGCCTCCTGTGGATTATCGTCAAAGTGTTTTTGACAGGCATAACAGGTGGCTTCTTTTATAGCAGTTGATGTTGATCCTCTCGTAACATCACCAGTTGATGTAGAGGGGTCATGATTAGATCTACCTGTTGGGTGCGTATTGCCCATTTCATAAGTTGACGGACTGCTGTTACAAGCAGTTACTAATAGGAAGAAAGAAAATCCTATAAGTATATAATATATATTGTACATGGCACTTTTACTTTAAAAGATGAAACCAACAAGACCTTTTTAACATTATCATATTATTATATACAGTATATAACTAACAAAATGTCAATAGTAGGAAGCTTTTTTGAACAGCTCTAGGTTTCATTTATAGGTAATACAAAGTATAAAGCCAGGTGGAATTGTGATTTGTCTATAGAAAAACAACCATGGTGGGCATCTACAATAGGTATGATAGCCTGTTTGTGGTGATCTTCGCTGCTGCTTGGTGCTTCTGTTTTAACAGGGTACAATGGTCTTTTATACACCTCCTTTGCTACAGGCCGGTTTTTGTTCGTGGTCAACACAAATGCTAAAGCAGGTATGGTTTTTGTAGGGATCTTTATTTCATCAAGGGGATACTGAATTGAAGTATCCATAACATGGATATAGATGATGTCCGATTTATCTAGTTCATGCCTATCTATGAGGTATTTTACCCCAGAGGTAAACAGTTGTGCTAACCTTATCGGGTCACCAGATAGGATAGAGGCAGGAGTGTATTGATGTACAACTATCTCGATGAGATCATCTATGTAAGTCAATTTTTTTATCACATTACTAATACAATTTTTAATGTTAATGACTTCGCGTTCTAGTATTAAGGGATATTCCGTAGCTCCAACCATTTGGGTTGGGCCATTGAAATAGAATGAATCAAAATTGTATGGTTTAAAGTCATTTTTCCAATAGAGGGTCAGTATATAAATTATAATAAACAAGATTAGGCTGTAGAAAAACCGACCTACCATCCATCTGTTGACAAGCAAGACGCAATCATTATCCATGCAAGGAATCTTATACTTTATTAATAGGAGTGTGATAGCAAAAAGTGCAACTACTATCCTTCCTGGTAGAAGACATAACGCTACCACGATATTGGTTAAAAATAGTTGTGTAGATAGCTTACTATAGCAGTGCAAGGGTAACATGTAGCTACTAGATAAAAAGAGTAGGATAAAAATAAGCCAAGGGTAACTGTATGTGATTATAGTGGCATATAGTTTAGGGTTATCTTCCTTGATAAGCGGATAGAGGATTATAGCCGTAGATAATCCTATTAAAATGATGACCACTATGAGGTTCATCCTATAGCCCTCTAACTGGATAGCATGGGTAATGAGGCAATAGATCCCTAAGGCAACAAGTGCTATGTCATATTTAGGCAGCCACGCCTTTAGAATTGCGCTTATCTTTTTTTCTGCGGTGACCACTGTTTTAGTGGTTAAAGTTAGATTTAGATTTAGATGCATGGCTAACAAAAATTTTAAGATGAACAATATAGTTTTGCTTACCCACTAAACTATGGAAAACTGCGCAACCATTCTATTTCTTTTTTCCACATTACCTCCCCGTTAGGGGTTTCTAAATACTTAGGAAGCCATCGAAGTTTAGGCTGTTGCATCATCGCCTCAAAACAAGGCATACCTATGGCTCCATCTCCCAGATTGGCATGTCTGTCTTTTTTGGATCCAAAGCCACAAAGGGAATCATTCACATGTAAAGCATAGAGGTGTGTTAGCCCTATGGTGGTTTCAAATTTAGCCAGTGTATCTTCCCATGCCTCCGCTGTACGAATGTCATAACCTGCTGAAAAAATATGACACGTATCTATGCAGACCCCAATAGGCACCCGATGTTTGACTTGTTCGATGATATAAGACAGCTGTTCAAATGAATAGCCAATGGTAGACCCTTGGCCAGCTGTGGTTTCTATAAGCAAACGTACGGTACTATCGGCTTGAAAAAGTTGTTCAAGTGCAGAGAGGCTTGCTACTACGCGATCTAAACAGGCCATTTCATGGTCACCCGTAGCAGCACCTGGGTGAAAATTTAAGAAACTGATCTTTAAATCTAAACAACGTTGGATTTCTTCTACAAAAGCTTGTTGACTTTTCTCTAATAAATCTGGTTTGTTAGAACCTAGGTTAATCAGGTAGCTACCATGACTCATCACCTGATGGATGGAAGTCGTATCTAAGGTACGATGCCATAGCTCTATTTCTGCTTTACTAAGCGTTCTGCTGTTCCACTGTCGCTGGTTGCTGGTAAATAATTGTATGGTTGTAGCTCCTAGGGCTTTTCCCTGTTCTAATGCGTGGTGTAGTCCACCTTGGGTGGAGGTATGGGCGCCGATTAACAAGGGTAGCTTGTCATGATCAGATGATATAGACTGGGGGGTATGCATATTCATAACAAATTTTGTATAACATTGCTGCACATACGGGGTGCTCACCTAAATATAAACAAAAATTCAAACCTATGTGTAGCTCCTTGACTTATTGAATGACAGGGGAGTATGCAGATTTATAACAATTTTTGTAGATTGTAAACTTTAGTAAAGGAAACTTTAAACTTAAATAAAACAATGAACATAGATCACATAACACGAGGCGATGATTTTCCAGATCATATGCATGTCATCATTGAAATTCCCATGAACCATGATCCTGTGAAGTATGAAATAGATAAGGTCTCCGGTGCCTTATGGGTAGATCGGTTTATGCCAACCACGATGCGTTATCCTTGTAACTATGGATTTGTACCGCATACATTTTCTGGAGATGGTGATCCGGTGGATGTATTGGTAGTGAGTGGCTATCCTATTGTATCTGGTGCAGTGATTAAAGCTAGACCTATTGGTGTATTGCTTATGGAAGATGAAGCGGGTCTAGATGAAAAAATTATTGCTTTGCCTGCTAACAAAATAGCACCTGATTATGCAGATATCCTAGATATAGAAGATTTAGATGGTTTGCTAAAAAAACGAATCTTCCATTTCTTTAGCCATTATAAAGATTTAGATCCGGGAAAGTGGGTAAAAGTAGAAGGTTTCCAAGGCAGGGACAAGGCGATATCCCTACTAAAAGAAGCAGCAGCAAGAGGGGGTAAATGACCATGAAAAAGCTACCTTTAGAAACCATGTATGAAAACTGGTTTCTATCCTATGCTTCGTATGTCATTTTAGAGCGGGCTATTCCTGCTATAGAAGATGGCCTAAAACCTGTACAACGTCGGATTCTACATGCTATGTATAGCATAGATGATGGGCGTTACAATAAGGTAGCCAATATTGTAGGGCAAACGATGCAGTATCACCCACATGGCGATGCATCCATTACAGAGTCTATTGTAGGGTTAGGCCAAAAAGCCTTATTGATAGATACGCAGGGTAACTGGGGGGATGTACGTACAGGAGATAGTGCGGCTGCAGCAAGGTATATAGAAGCTCGTCTCTCTTTATTTGGCAAAGAGGTGGTATATAGTCCAAAGATTACCCATTGGCAGCTGTCGTATGATGGCAGAAAACAAGAACCGCTTACCTTACCGGTTAAGTTTCCTTTATTGCTGATGCATGGGGTAGAAGGGATTGCTGTTGGCTTATCTACTAAGATATTACCGCATAATTTTGTGGAGCTGGTAGGGGCATCTATTGCTTATTTACAAGGCAAACCTGTGGAACTTTTTCCAGATTTTCTTACCGGTGGGTTGGCTGATTGTAGCCAATACCATGCGGGCAAAAGGGGAGGCAAGGTACGTGTACGTGCTACCATAGAGGTGATCAACCCACAGACCTTGGCTATTACCCAAATACCCTATGGTACTACGACTACCAGTTTAATTGATTCTATTTTACAAGTACATAAAAAAGGGAAAATAAAAATTAAACAGGTCGTGGATAATACCGCTGAGCAGGTTGAAATTTTAATTAGCCTGCCCCCTAATCAATCGCCAGAAGTGGTTATAGATGCACTCTATTTATTTACAGATTGTGAGGTAAGTTATGCACCTAATGCTTGTGTGATTCAAGATAAAAAACCTGTTTTTATTAGCGTTAATGAGTTATTGGCTTATGCTGTAGATAGCACTACTTTACTGTTAAAGCAAGAATTGATCTTAGAAGAGAAAGCCTTACAAGAAAAGCTCTTTTTTTTAGGTCTAGAAAAGATATTTATAGAAAATCGCATCTATAGAGCCATAGAGGAATGCGCCACTTGGGAGGCGGTACTCACCACTATAGCTGACCATTTGGCACCCTATGCCACCCAATTTTATCGGCCTATTGTAGAGGAGGATCTGATCAAGTTAACAGAAATTAAAATCAAAAGAATCTCAAAGTATGATAGCTTAGCAGCGGAAAAAATAGTTATACAATTACAAACAGCCTTAGCGGCTACCATCCATCACCTCAATCATTTAAACGCCTATACCATATCCTGGTATAGCGGGTTGCTTAAAAAATATGGCACAGGAAGAACCCGTAAAACCATTTTAACCACATTTGATCCGATCCAACGCCATGAGGTAGTCATCTCTGATCAGAAGCTCTATGTAAACCGAAAACAGGGATTTATAGGTTATGGACTTAAAACAGAAGAGCTGGTAGGAGTTTGTTCGGATGTCGATGATGCCATTGTGATCCGCAAGGATGGCAAATGTATCCTCACTAAGATCTTAGATAAAGTTTTTGTAGGTAATGACATTGTGCAGGTAGCTGTATATAGAAAGACAGAGACGCCCAGTCGTTGTTACCATCTTATATACGTCGATGGTGCTACGGGTATTGCTTTTGTAAAGCGGTTTCAACTATTGGGCATGATACGTGATAAACCATATGACCTTACTATGGGTACACCTGGCTCTAGAGTAGTTTATCTGAGTGATCATCCTCATGAAGGAACAGAAATAGTTACCATTTTACTTACACCTGGAAGTCGCGCATCTAAAAAGAAGTTTGAGTTTAATTTTGCACAACTGGCCATCAAAGGACGCGCTGCTAAAGGGAATATTCTTACCAAACATGCCATCTACAAAGTGCAAGTAAAAAAATAAAAGATTTGGTTGAAACCGATTGTTTTAGTAGCTTTAGATGATTTATAGTAGCTATAATAGCTGTTTTTTTATTATCATTACCGCATCAAATACCTTGGTCAGTATCCTTTATTTTATGTCAAGTGTCAACTTAAGGAATGGTTTAGCGATAGGGTTTAAGTTATTTCTCATGTTATTACTCTTTTTTTTTGTTACTGATGTCTGGGGAGAAGTAGATGAAAAAGCAGTTAAAATACTAGAAAGAACTTCTGCCTATTATCAAGCATTAGAGAATTTTAGAGCAGTTTATAGTTTAACGGTTCACTATCCAGAATTAGAGGAATCTATTGTACAATCTTCCAAGATGGTGATTACTGTTCGTGGTCAGCAATATCGATTGGCTTGTTTCCAACAAGAAACCATAACAGATGGAGAAACCATTTGGGTACATGATAAGGAAATCAAAGAGGTTACCATTAGTAATTATGCTACAACCGACAATTCGTTAAATTTTGTGGATTTACCTAATATCTACCAACAAGGAGGCTATGAGCCTATCTATGTTAGGGAACATATAGTAAATAGAAAAAAAAATAAAATAGAAGATGTTGTACAACTCATTCCTGCTGAGGATAATAGCGATAGTAATTTTAAAAGCATCCTATTGGAGATTGATCGTGCTACGGCACAGATTTGTGGGTGGGAGATCATACAAAATGAAGAGGTAAAGTACAGATGTAAGCTGTCTAGTTTTGCGGCTAATATTGAATTGTCAGATGATTGTTTTACCTTTGACATAAATGCACATGGTTTGTTGGAAGTAATAGATCTAAGGGAGAATGAAAATTTAGATGATTTTTTAGATTTAAATCTAGCAGATGAATAAGTTTGAAAATTAGCTTTGTTTTTTATATATTTTTATGGAAATAGTTCAACAATATTTAGATGAAGCCAAATATGCTATGGAGAAATCTTGTGC
The DNA here is from genome assembly GCA_019744995.1 of Amoebophilaceae bacterium. Classification (GTDB taxonomy): domain Bacteria; phylum Bacteroidota; class Bacteroidia; order Cytophagales; family Amoebophilaceae; genus Cardinium. The sequence continues at coordinate 5,147 of JAIETQ010000009.1, read as the reverse complement.
ATATACAAAGGAATCGTTTTCCAAAATTAATGCTGGAAGGGCCGTTCCAGCTATGGTTCAAAGCGTGCAGGTAGATTATTATGGTCATTTAACGCCTTTGCATCAAATCGCTACGGTGAGCACGATAGATCCACGTACATTGTCTGTTCAACCATGGGAACCTAAATCTATTCCACAGATAGAAAAGGCCATTAGAGAAAGTCAGCTTGGTTTTTCTGCTAAAAATGATGGTCGGGTGGTGGTGTTGACGCTTCCTCCCCCTTCCGAAGAGCGGCGAAAACAGTTAGCCAAACTGATTAAGGGAGAAGCAGAAAAAGGGAAGGTTACGATCCGGAATCTACGTCGAGATTGCAAAGAATTATTAAAAGCAAGTCAAAAAAATGGCCTATCGGAAGATGATATAAAACGTGCAGAAAAAAAATTACAAGAACTCACTGATCTATACATCACCAAAGTAGATGAGCTCTTAGTAGCAAAAGAAGCGGATATCATGATGATGTGATTGTCTATTTAGTAATTAATAGGAATATAGCAACATGCTTACCATAAAAGACTTACATGTAGGTGTAGGAGATAAGAAGATCCTTAAAGGGGTAAATCTTCAAGTAAATGCTGGAGAAGTGCACGCCATAATGGGACCCAATGGAACAGGGAAAAGTACCTTAGCTGCTGTTTTAGCGGGTAGGGAAGGGTATGAGGTTACACAAGGGAGTATAGTATTTAAGGGGCGTGATCTACTACAGGTAGCACCAGAGGTTAGGGCTGCTTGGGGCCTCTTTTTAGCTTTTCAATATCCTGTTGAAATTCCAGGCGTAACCACAACTAATTTTTTAAAAACAGCGTTGAATCAAATTAGAAAACAGAATGAATTGCCTCCTATAGATGCTGTTTCTTTTCTACCACTTTTAAAAGAAAAAATGGCATTGATGCAGATAGATCAATCTTTGGTACAGCGTTCTTTAAATGAAGGTTTTTCTGGAGGCGAAAAAAAAGAAATGAAATGTTACAAATGGCGGTGTTAGATCCTAGTTTTTCTATTTTAGATGAAACTGATTCAGGCCTTGATATTGATGCATTAAAGGTTGTTTCACAAGGCATTAATACTTTTCGTAGGGCTACCAATGCGATCCTATTGATTACCCATTACCAAAGACTATTGGATTATGTGGTGCCAGATTTTGTCCATGTTTTTTATGATGGGCGTATTATTGAATCCGGGAATAGCTTACTGGCTAGCCAATTAGAACAAGAGGGATATGAGCGGATTATTTCTAAAATCTCATAATCAGTGATTAATTTTATAAATTGGCTGTCAGCAACCTTTAGTGTACTCCCTCTAGTTGATCCTTTTTATCAAGAAAGGTCTTTAGCTTTTCAAAAGCTCTGTGATAACGCTTTTAGAGAGGGGCAAAAAGAACATTACAAGCACCTCTCCTTTAAGGAGCTACTAGGGGCTTGTATGGACCAAGTTTACCATCCTCAACCGATACTTGTGGATGATCGATCTATATCCGCAGTAGGTTGCCCTTATGTAGAGAAAAAAAATGTATTAACCTTTATAAATGGCATTTGGTCAGCCAAGCAATCTGGTTTTGGCGATCTTTCCTCCCAAGGACTGCGACTGCGTTGTTTGAGCGATATGCCTTTGGTGGAGCAGCAGGCAATAGTAACTGAGTATAACGCAGATCTTCGTGTTAGCGATGATTGCTTTGCCCTACTGAATAGGATGCTTGCACCAGAAACTTATATTTTGGAAATTCCAGACCATGTCGATCTACTCGATGTACTCTATATCGAGCATATGATAACGGAAGAAGCCACACATGTTTTACCACAATTGATCATTAGACTAGGTAAAACCAGTAAGGCAACTATTGTAGAAACTTGGGAGGGAACCGCCGCTCATACTTCTCCTTTTGTAAATGCTTTAACGCATATTACCCTTTCGGAGGCAGCTCATGTAAGTTATTATACCCTCCATATGGAGGACCTACCTGGACACCAGGTTAATCATTTGTATGTTAACCAAGCGCATGATAGTCATTTTACCCACCATGCGTTTTCTTTTGGAGGTAGTCTGTTGCGTATGAACCTTACTGCGCAGATCAAAGGCAGTAGGGCTGCTGCTCATTTATATGGATTATACAGTCTGTGTAAAAATGAAAAAATCGATCATCGTATACAAGTCATACACAGCGCTCCCAATAGCTTTAGTAAGCAACACTATAAAGGGATTTTAGGTGGAACCTCTTTGGGTGGTTTTAATGGTAAAATTTATCTTACGCCGGAGGCACAGCAAACCCATGCTTTTCAAGCCAACCAGGTTATAATGGTATCGGATCAAGCAGCCCATTATGGCAAACCTCAATTAGAAATTTATGCCGATGATGTAAAATGTTCTCATGGCGTTACAGTGGGCCAATTAGATCCCGAACAGCTGTTTTATTTACAAACACGTGGAATAGCACCTGATTTGGCTAAAAAGTTGCTGTTGAGCGCTTTTGGAAAGGAGATCATTGGTTTTACTGCCATGTCTGAATTACAGCACTATCTACTAGAAAGATTTGAGGAGCAGTTATGGCAATTAGCATAGCGTTCGCTATATTTACCCTTAGTTATAAGGTCCCTAAGCGAATCAGACAATGTAAAATAGATATCCTAACATATATAGATAAAAATAAGAACTGGAGAGCAGATAGCTTTGATTTGTTAAGAGATGCTATTGCGGATAATAATCTAGAAATGTTCAAGTACCTTGTCAAACAAGGCGCTAACATTAATGCAAAAGATAGCAAAAATGGTTTTACAGTATTCCATGCAGCAATTATAGAAAAAAACACAGCCATTATAAGGTATTTAATGGAGTAAGGTGTCGATATTGCTGCAACTAATAATGCTGGTTTTAATGCAGCTTACTTTGTTATCCATCAAAACTTAGGGCTTTCATTATTCAAAAAAATTTTACCACGCTCTTCTACTTCCCTGTTTCGTATAGACCCCTATCATGAGCCTACTATAGGCCATACATTACTAGTGGAGGCTCTTATTAATAATCGTGTAGCTATTGCCTTGTATCTGTTAGATGATTTTAAGTATGATTATACTATGAATACAGCAGACGGTAGCAATATTTTTCATCTTGCGTTTAAAACTAAAAACGATGATCTGGTTCAAAAACTCGTAGATAGAATGGAAACTCAAGCGGTGAAACTATTTCTTATTGCGCAAGATAACCAAGGTAAAAGCCCCCTAGACTATTTAAGCGAATCTTTTGATGAAAATAACACATGTAAGCATGCAGAAGCAATAGCTGCTATAACGGGTATTATTGGACATAAGATTATACATAACGATGGTTCATCCATTGAAGAGCCAATCACTAAAGAAGAAATGTTAAGCCAGCTAATGGCGCTATCTGCGTAAAGATTAGGTGCAAGATTTATTATTTTTACTTACATTTGTGGTGAAGTATTTTGCTTATGGCTACAAAAATTAAACAACAAACCTATGACAAGAATAACCGTTACTAAAGAAGAAGTTTTAACTTATCATGCCCAGCTACCTGCTGGTAAAATAGGTACCGCTATTACAAAATCGCTCCAGACCCCTCGGGATCTCATCACTGCTTATACACCGGGCATGGGAGCCGTTTGTGAAGCCATTGCGGAACATAATGAATCGGTTTACCAGTATACAGGCAAAGGTAATCTGGTAGGGATTATTTCCAATGGTACAGCGGTCTTAGGTTATGGGAATATTGGACCTTTTGCAGCAAAACCAGTTATGGAGGCCAAAGCTATGATTTTAAAACGTTTTGCTGGAATAGATGCCTTTGATATTGAAATCGATGTAACAACACCAGCAGAAGTTATACAGGTGATTAAGGCTATTGCTCCGACCTTTGGTGCCTTAAATTTAGAAGACATCAAAGCACCCGAGTGTTTTCAAATAGAAGAAGAATTAATACAACAACTGGATATACCGGTTATGCATGATGACCAACATGCTACAGCTATTGTAGTGGCTGCGGCCCTATTGAATGCGCTGTTAGTGGCAAATAAAGCGCTTTCGGCCGTACAGATCGTTTTTAGTGGAGCTGGAGCAGGTGCCACCGCTACGGCCAAATTGTTAATAGATTTAGGTGCCAATCCAGCACATATCATTATGTGTGATAGAAAAGGAGTTATCCGAAAGGATAGGGAAGAGTTGGAGCCACTCAAAGCGCCTTTTGCCACCGATCGCCCTGTGTATACGCTTCATGATGCAGTAGTAGGTGCTGATGTTTTTATAGGCCTCTCTTCTGGAAATATTTTGATGGCAGATAGTGTAAAAAAGATGGCTGCCCATCCGATTGTATTTGGATTAGCCAATCCGCTACCAGAAATCTCTTATGAAACGGTTATGGAGGCAAGAAAAGATGTGATTTTTGCTACAGGAAGAGGCGATTATCCTAATCAAGCTAATAATTTACTTGCCTTTCCTTATGTCTTTAGAGGTGCCCTAGATGTACGGGCTACGGCTATTAATGGAGCCATGCATCAAGCTGCTGTACAGGCTATTGCAGCTCTTGCCCAAGAGGAAGTACCGCTTTTGATTCGTAAGTATTATGGTCATACGATGCATTTTGGCAAAGAATATCTCTTACCTAAAGCGATGGATGAACGTTTACTTACTACGGTTTCTATCGCCGTGTCCAAAGCAGCTATGGAATCAGGGGTAGCAAGGAGTCCAATTATGGATTGGGAGGAACATCAACAAGCCTTACTACAGCGACTTAAATAAATTTTTAGCATTTTACAGCAAAGAAGTCTATTTTTATGAAAATATCATTAAACTGGCTTAGTTCTTATATAGATTGCTCTTTAACTTCCTCAGCAATAGCCACCTTACTCAGCCAAAAAGGGATAGAAGTAGCCACTGTATATCCCACCATAAAAGGAGACTTAGCAGGGCTTATAATAGGAGAGGTGTTGTCTTGTTTACCCCATCCTAATGCAGATACCTTAAAGCATGCGGTTGTAGATGTTGGACTTCAAGAACCCCTGTCTATTGTCTGTGGAGCTTCAAATCTACAAAAAGGACAAAAAGTAGTAGTCGCACCTGTAGGCATAACCATCTACAGTTATCCCGATCAACTTCCTGTGCGC
>JAIETQ010000045.1 GCA_019744995.1 Amoebophilaceae bacterium | reverse complement strand
AATTAAATTTGAAGATAGAATTTAAGGGCCTAAAAAATAATTTCCACACTTAAATGGACAGACCCCGAAGTTTCTTAATAGCTAATCGTTTTATCCTAAACAGGAGTCTTGATTTAAAACCACTTTAATCCCGAGACTCCTGTTTAATTATGCATAATTAATTATAATTGTAAGAACCTTTTCCTAAACGCGACTTGCAAAAAAATAAAGCCTTTGGCGGCGAGGCCGTTTACACATTCATTACATCTATGCAACCACCATTACTCATTTACAATAGCCTCACGAGGCAGAAAGAAGTTTTTAAACCCCTTTCTCCTCCCTTTGTAGGCCTTTATCTCTGTGGCCCAACCGTCTATGGCAAAGCCCATTTAGGCCATGCCCGTTCCGCTATTGCTTTTGATGTAGTTGTCCGCTATTTGCGACAGTTGGATTATAAAGTCCGTTTTGTGCGCAATATTACAGATGTAGGTCATCTCGAGCGAGATTTAGATGAAGGAGAAGATAAAGTAGCCAAACAGGCCAGGTTAGAAGAAGTAAGCCCTATGGAGGTAGCACAGCGCTATACCAATAGCTATCGAAAAAATATGGAAATGCTCAATGTATTGCCTCCTAGCATTGAGCCTTGTGCCAGTGGACATATTCCAGAACAAATTGAAATGATCACCTCCATTATCCAGAAAGGACTTGCTTATCTGGTAGATGGATCGGTTTACTTTGATGTAGTTAAGTACAACCAGGTGGGCCATACCTATGGCCTGCTTTCTGGTCGAATATTGTCAGAGATGCGCGTAGGGACCCGTGCGTTATCAGGCCAAGAAGTGAAAAAAAATGCAGCAGATTTTGCCTTATGGAAAAAAGCCACACCTAGCCATATCATGCGTTGGCCTTCTCCTTGGGGGGAAGGGTTCCCCGGATGGCATATTGAATGTACCGCTATTGGCAGTAAATATTTAGGAGCTCAGTTTGATATCCATGCCGGTGGGTTGGATTTGTTGTTTCCCCATCATGAATGTGAAATCGCGCAAGCACAAGCGGCTTGTGCTACGAACTTAGCCACCTACTGGATGCATAACAACCTGGTTACCATTGATGGGGCTAAAATGGGTAAATCTTTGGGTAACTTTATTACCCTGGATGAATTTTTTGAAGGAAATCATCCCAGCCTAGATCAGCCCTATAGCCCTATGGCGCTTCGTTTTTGTATGTTACAAACCCATTACAGAAGCACTCTCTCTTTTTCACTAGATGCCGTAAAAGCAGCCCATCAAGGCTATAGAAAATTAATGAATGGATGGTATATACTTTGTAAGCTTCAACAGGATGGCGCAGTGGAAGAAAAAGGGGGCATAGATGACTCCATCTATGCGGAGTGTGCTGCTTGCTATAGTGCCATGAATGATGATTTTAATACGGCAAAAGTGTTGGCCAGTTTGTATCATTTGCTAAAAAAAATCAATGGGTTATATTATGGAACGCTCGCTTATGCAGCCATTTCTAAGTCAGCACTCCATACCTTGACCACCACCTATACCACCTTTTTAATCGATATTTTAGGCTTTAAAGAGGATCATCAAGCCACTTTTGCTGATGGTGTGGAAGTTATTTTAACTTTGTATAAAAAAGCTAAAGCAGAAAATGGCTATGATCAGGTGGAATCCATTCGATCGGCACTTCGTAAGATGGGGGTGGCGATCAAGGATCATCACAGTGGAGCAAGTTGGGAGTATCTGAGTTGAACATAAAATGTACTAGTCAATATTTATTATGTATAAAGTACCTATAGGGGTTTATAATTTCCATAAATTAACAACATGTGATTACCTGTTTTGTGATAAAACAAGGATGATTGCTGAGTTCTTAAGCAAAGGTGATGAGGTTACTTTGATCACGCGTCCCCGTCGTTGGGGTAAAACGTTGAACATGTCTATGTTACAACATTTTCTTGCTTCAGAGGTCAATGGAATAAGTACTGCTGGTTTATTTGATGATTTGGCGATTGGTAAGCTAGAAGGAAGTAAGTATCTGCAGACGCATCAAGGAAAATATCCTGTGATTATGCTAAGCTTTAAGGACGTTAAAGCAAATAATTTTGAAGGAGCCTACAATGCTATTTATGAATTAATTAGATCAGTTTACGATCTATTCCACTATTTGCTAAAAAGTGATACGCTTACTGAATTACAGTTAGAAAAATTAAATTCTATCTTAAGAAAAAAGTCAGATCAACAACAGTTAGAAGCTTCTTTAAAACTACTCAGTGAATGCCTGCATAAACACCACGGACAAAGGGTCTATGTTTTCATAGATGAGTATGATACCCCTTTAAATCATGCCTATGTCAATAAAGATTACCTAGCATCTCTAGTCAATTTTATGCGTAATCTATTTAGTACAGGGTTAAACAATAATGATTACTTAGAACGGGGTCTATTAACCGGTATCTTGCGTGTATCCAAAGATAGTATGTTATCTGGCTTAAATAATTTGGAAACTTATACCATGCTAGATGAAGCCTATAGTGAACATTTTGGATTCAACGAAGGGGAATTAGAGGCTTTATGTTAAAGAAGTAGTAGAGGTGGGTATTGCCTTTTCAGGTAAAGCAGCTATAGCTGCTTATTCAGTGTATGATTTGTTTAATAAACAGGCTGGTATGGTTAGGTTAACCAATAGATATAGTAAGTTTGAGCAAAAATCAGAAAAACAAGGTATAAAGGTTAGTGAAGAAAGAGGCATTGAGAAAGGTAGCCAAGAAGAAAAACGTTCTATAGCTAAGTATATGCTTAAAAAAGGATTGGATGTCAATCTTATTGTAGAGGTTACAGGTCTATCTAAGCGCATTATTAACGCATTATATAAAGATATTTAATAGACCTGTTGCCTAAGGGCACTCATATTTTTACCCATAAGTTGTAATTCCCCTGATTTGTTTATTAAAGTATGTGTACATTTATTGTTAGTATTGCTGTAAACGACCTCGCCGGTCAGGCTTTCTCCCTTTTTTTTATGGCATTTTTTTAATTATTCACATAAATAGTTTGTTACGACTTATGGGTAAAGATATGAAGGGCACTCCGTAAGGAATGTATTTTTTCCATTTTTTTTACTTATTTTTAAGGAGGTAGGTTATATCCATTTTGGAATCTATCTTTTGATGTTGTACTTTTGAAAAAAAACCATTTAGGAAATATAATTATATGGCATCTATTGTTACAGTTATTCAGTTTATGGCAGGGTTGTCTATTATTGTGGGCATACATGAATTAGGTCATCTGTTGCTTGCGAAATTATTTAAAATGCGGGTGCATAGTTATATCATTGGTTTTCCTCCCAAACTATTTAAATTTAAGGTTGGAGAAACCGAATATGCGTTGGGTGCTATTCCTTTAGGTGGAGCGGTGCAAATTGCAGGTATGGTAGATGAATTATTAGAGGCAGAAAATTTACCCAGCAGTCCAGCGCCTTGGGAATTTCGTTCAAAATCAGCAGGGCAACGGTTATTGGTTATTTTAGGGGGGATTATATTTAACTTAATAAGTGGCATATGTATCTATATTAGCCTAGCCTATATCATGGGATATACTTACTTACCCAAACATGAGGTAAACCAGTATGGAGTAGTGCCTGATTCCATAGGCATTGAAATGGGTTTTCAAGAAGGAGATAAGCTTATTAAAATCAATGGAAAAGATTTTGAAGATTTTAATGACTTTATGTCACCCAGTTTATTACTAGGTGTGGGGAGTTATTATACCATAGATAGAAAAGGTGTAGCGTTGACCCTCCCTATTCCCGATAGAATTTTGGAGCAAATATCTGATAAAAAGCATCCTGCTCCTTTTTTATGGCCGATTCGTCCTTATGTTATTGGAGCTGTATTGCCTCATAGTAGGGCTGATGTGGCAGGTTTAGTTCCAGGTGATCAGCTTATTACCATAGCAGGAGAGCCTGCTGGTTACCTCCATCAATTGCAAAAAATGACAGATCGTTATGAAGGGCAAGAGGTAGCGGTTACCTACCTGCGTCAGGGTGTAACTATGCAAACGGTCGTTAAAATGGATAAAAAAAGCGGTTTAGAAGGGGTTCAGATCAAAGTAGATCAACCTGTGATGAAGCATATAAAATATGCACCATTGCAATCTATTGTGGCTGGTATCAAAGATGCCGTGACCTGCATGCATCAGTATTATTTAGGCATTTGGGGGTTAGTTACCGGTAAACTTTCTATGAAAAAATTTGTGGGGGGGCCTATTAGTATTGCTACCGTATTTGGTAATGAATTCAATGGCTTTCGATTTTGGAAACTTGTAGGTTATTTTTCTATCACCATTGCTTTGACCAATCTTTTACCTATCCCTGTATTAGATGGCGGACATTCCTTATTTATAATCTACGAGTGCCTATTTGGTCGGAGACCCTCGGATAGATTTTTAGCCATAACCCATAAGTTTGGAGTGACTTTGTTGGTATTACTCATGGTTTATGCATTTGGTAATGATATTCGTAAGCTGCTAAGCTAAAGTTTTGTAACTTTTTGGCATATTCTTTGCTTATTGCTTTATCTTAAGCGATTCACTCTTAATATAAAATTTAATAAGCATATGTACTTCAATCAATTATTTATGATGAACGAATCTTTTACTTCTGTTTTGGGAGAAGATGGGATAGGAAGTATGATAGAGCTTGTTGTTTCTGACGATCAACAAATATCCTCTAATGGTGATACATTAGAGCGAATTCCTCTGCTTGTACTTCGCAATACGGTTCTTTTTCCTAATGTCGTAGTACCTATTACCTTGAAGGATCGGAAAGCTATGCATTTGGTATCAATGATCCATGAACAAGATCAGCTATTAGGTATTGTTCTACAAAAAAATGCAGCAGATATGGAGGGTAAAGAAGCAGAGATCTATACAGTAGGTACCCTAGCTAAAATTATTAAAATTATTAATTTCCCCAATGGTAAAACCATTGCCTTGGTACATGGAAAACAAAAATTTCAAACTACTCAGATTTTTTCAGAAGCTTCCTATCTAGAAGCAAATATAAAACTCTTAAGAGATCAAGTGGCTAAAGAGAGTAAGAAGTTCCATGCGCTGATGCAATCGTTAAAAGATGTAGCCATTAAGATTCTTAAATTTCGATCGGATATCTCTAGCGAATCCTATGCTGTGTTGGCTAATATCAAAAGTTTAGACTTTTTGACTTATTTTTTGGCTTCTAGTTTGAATGCAGATCTGGCTTATAAACAAAAATTATTGGAATTAACCCATAGTACTAAACGGGCAGAGTGGCTCTTGGAACATTTATTAAAAGAGTTAGAACTTTCAAAGTTAAAAAAAGAAATTCAAGATAAGGTTCATTCTGATATTAATCAACAACAACGGGACTATTATCTAAGGCAACAGGTTAAAGTGTTACAGGATGAATTAGGGGAAGGGGATTTTTCTGAAGAAATAGAAGTATTACGTGAAAAAGGTAAGAAAAAACAGTGGCCAAAAGAAGTAGCTGATTATTTTGTTAAAGAATTGAATAAGGCTGATCGAATTAGTCCTAATAGTCCAGATTACTCTATCTGTATAAACCATGCTGAGGTATTATTATCGCTTCCATGGGGGGTCTATACTAAAGACAACTTAGACTTGAATAGAGCCAAAAAGATTTTTGATGCTGATCATTATGGTATTGAAAAAGTCAAAGAGCGGCTGCTCGAATTTATAGCTGTTTTACAGTTGAAAAAAAATATGAAAGGCCCTATCTTATGCTTATGTGGCCCTCCTGGGGTAGGAAAAACTTCATTGGGCCAATCTATTGCTAAGGCAACCGGTAGAAAGTATGCACGTATTGCATTGGGTGGGTTAAATGATGAAGCAGAAATACGTGGCCATAGAAAAACCTATATTGGCGCCATGTCTGGAAAAATAATTACCCATATTCAACGCACAGGTGCATCAAATCCTGTTATGATATTGGATGAAATAGATAAAATAGATGGCATGCGGGGTGATCCATCGGCTGCATTATTAGAAGTATTGGATCCGGAACAAAATAATACTTTTGTAGATAATTTTTTAGAAGTACCTTACGATCTTTCTAATGTGCTTTTTGTGGCTACTGCTAACTCCTTAGATCGTATTCCAGCTGCTTTACAGGATAGGATGGAGGTTATTGATGTGTCAGGTTATATTTTAGAAGAGAAAGTAGAAATTGCAAAAAAATATCTTTTTCCTAAAAAAAGAAAAGAACATGGACTTAAGTCAACCGATTTAGTGATTCAAGATGATGCCTTTGCTACTATTGTAGAAAGTTATACACGAGAATCAGGGGTAAGGGAACTATCGCGCCAAATTGCTCATATCTGTAGGAAAGTGGCTAAATGCATTGCCTTAAAAGAACCTTATACAAAGGCCATCAAGAAAAAGAATATTGCGGAATTACTGGGTAGAGAAATATATGATAATGAAACTTATCAACAAACAAAACTTCCAGGTGTTTCCATTGGGTTAGCTTGGACGGCTGCTGGTGGTGAGATATTATTTATAGAATCTGTTTTGAGTAAAGGTAAAGGACGGGTTAACTTGTCTGGCCATTTAGGGGAGGTGATGAAGGAGTCTGCTATGACCGCGCTTTCTTATTTGAGGGCCAATAAACAATATTTGGATGTTGCTGATGGGGTCTTTGAAAATTACGATCTACATATTCATGTGCCTTCTGGTGCGGTTCCTAAAGATGGGCCTTCTGCAGGTATTACTTTGTTTACTTCATTAGTTTCGCTCTATACCCAAAAAAAAGTGAAGGATTGTTTGGCTATGACGGGTGAAATTACCTTGCGTGGACAAGTACTTCCAGTAGGGGGTATTAAAGAAAAAATTTTGGCGGCTAGACGCGTGGGGATGAAAGAAATTATACTCAGCAGCAAGAATAAAAAAGACGTTCAAGAGATCAAAGAAGTTTATAGAAATAACTTGGTATTTCATTATGTAGATGAGGTAGATGAAGTTTATCGTTTGGCTTTGCATCAAGAAAAAATTCCCAATGCAAAGGTTTGGGAGGGGAGTCCAGTAGATAAAAGCTGAGCGATTATTTGAAAGGGAATTAATTAAAGCTGGATCCGTTGGTTGATATAGTGCATAATGCTATCTAAATCATTGGGAGTGAACCAGATGATATCCTTATCTTTTTTAAACCAAGTCATCTGTTTTTTTGCATATCTTTTGGTATTTATTTTGATATGCTGGATGGCTTCTGGTAAGGTATAGACTTGATCCATGTAGTTAAATAACTCTTTATAACCAATGGTTTGTAAGGCGTTAATTTCTTTATAGGGGTATAACTTTTCCACTTCTTGCAAGAGACCTTGTTTCATCATTGCATCTACACGGCTATCAATGCGCTGGTGGAGTAAATTTTTTTCTTGGGTTAAGCCTATTTTTATCATCTTAAAGGGGCGTTCCTGTTGCGGGGGGGTGCGTAAAGTGGAATAGGGGAGACCTGTACCCAAACAAACCTCTAAGGCTCTAATCACTCTTTTGGGGTTGTGTAGGTCTACTATACGGTGATAGGAGGGATCTTTTTCTGCTAGTATTTGGGTTAAATAGGGGAGCCCTTTCTCCTGTAACAACCTATTGAGCAGGATGCGAAAGCTAGTGTCTATGGATGGAAATGGTGCTAGGCCTTCACAAAGTGCTTGGATATAGAGTCCAGATCCACCAGTAAGTAGGACAACCTCTTTTTTTAAAAATAGCTTGTCTAGTCTTTCTAATGCTTCTTCGGCAAAGGTGCCTGCTGTATAGCAGGTTTGAATGGGTAGAAAAGAGAGAAAATGGTGTGGAATATTTTGCATTTCTTCTTGGCTAGGTTGCGCTGTTCCAATAGCCATATCATAATAAAACTGTCTAGCATCGGCTGAAAGAATTTCGGTCGCTAGTTTTTGAGCGAGCTGAATGGATAGGTTGGTTTTGCCTACAGCTGTTGGACCTACTATAACGATTAAATATTTTGAGTGGGAATACATAGTACGATCACAGGGTGTGTTGCTTAAAAATGTAGACAAATTAATTGAAACTTACATACAAGCAGCTGTTTTTTAAAGCATTTTATTTTTTGGAATAATTAACCCTTCAAAAAAGCTCATGTACCTTTAGCCTTATTAGGATTGCATCTTAATAAGGTTATTACTATCTTGTAACTTTACCCTAAGTAACACTTTAAACTCTCACTGCCTCCCTCTTCTTTTAATTTTTGTATGGCTTTTTCTTTGACCTGTCGAACCCTTTCTCGCGTTAGTCCAAACCTAGTACCAATCTCTTCTAGCGTTAATATCTGCGTGTTGTTGAGTCCAAAATAATAACAGATCACATCCTTTTCCCTAGGGGTAAGAACCAATAAGAAGCGTTGAATTTCTTGACATAAAGAGTCATTAATCAATTCACTGTCTGGCTTTTTGGCTACATCATTTTCCAACACATCTAGGAGGCTATTCTCCTCGCCTTGCACAAAAGGAGCATCAACAGAAATATGACGTCCTGAGACTTTTAAAGCATCGCGTACTTCCTCTGTGTCAATTTCTAAAAACTCAGCCAACTCTTCTACCGTTGGTTCTCGCTCATACTTTTGCTCTAGGAAAGCAAAAGTTCTAGATATTTTACTGAGAGAACCAATACGATTCAATGGCAGGCGGACGATCCTAGCTTGTTCTGCTAGTGCTTGTAAGATGGATTGCCTAATCCACCAAACTGCATAGGAAATAAATTTAAATCCTCTTTTTTCATCAAAACGTTGAGCAGATTTAATCAATCCAAGGTTTCCCTCATTAATTAAATCACTTAAAGATAGCCCTTGATTTTGATATTGTTTAGCTACAGAAACTACAAAGCGTAAATTAGCTTTAGTTAACCTTTCAAAGGCAGCCCGATCCCCTTTTCTGATTCTTTTAGCCAGCTCTACCTCTTCATCAGCATTCAACAATGGAACCCTGCCAATCTCCTGAAGATACTTATCCAGCGACTGACTTTCACGATTTGTAATTTGCTTACTTATTTTAAGTTGTCTCATAGGTTATAATAAACAGAATAGATACGTTTTAATGGTAAAAGCAAGACTAGGCTGCTGGAGGGGGATTTGAGGATAATAATACTTTACGTGATAACTTGTATTTTCCAGTTTTAGGTTCTATGCCGATGAGTTTTATTTCTATTTCTTCTCCTATTTTTAATAGTTGCTCTAAATCGTCAATACGTTCCCAGCAAAATTCTGAAATATGTAATAAACCATCTTTACCAGGCATAAATTCTATAAATGCACCATAGTTGAGTATAGACTTGACTTTGCCTACATAGGTTTCACCTATAGAGGGTTTGGCTATAATGGCATTAATGCGTTGAAGGGCTCTTTGCAAGATAGCTTCATTAGCCGCAAAAATCTTAACAAGACCTATATAATTTTCTTCTAAAATATCAATATTTACCCCTGTACTCTTTTGAATGTCTTGGATAACCTTCCCTCCTGGTCCGATAATTGCCCCGATCATTTCTTTTTCTACCTCTATTTGAACAATTCTTGGCGCATGAGGCTTATAATTTTCACGAGGAGAGGCCATCGTTTCAGCCATTTTCTGAAAAATATGGAGCCTACCTTCTTTAGCTTGTAGCAATGCTTTTTTAAGCACTTCATAAGAAATACCTGCTATTTTCATATCCATCTGACAGGCTGTAATACCTCGGTGGGTACCCGCAACCTTAAAATCCATATCACCTAGATTATCCTCTTCTCCAAGGATATCTGATAAAATAGCAAAGTGACCTGTAGTAGGATCTGTAATAAGCCCCATCGCAATACCAGCAACATGGGACTGAATAGGAATACCTGCATCCATTAAGGCCAAAGAACCAGCACAGACGGTTGCCATAGAAGAAGAACCATTGGACCCCAGAATATCAGATACCACACGAATGGTATATAAATTATCCCTGTCAGAAGGTAATACCGCTTTTAATGCTTTCATAGCTAAGTTGCCATGGCCGATTTCTCGACGAGAAGGCCCCCGATTGGGTTTAATTTCTCCAGTAGAGAAAGCAGGGAAGTTATAGTGGAGCATAAAACGACTATACCCATCTTCGAGTGCTCTATCAATAATTTGTTCATCCAGCTTACTACCCAATGTAACAGTGGTAAGGGATTGTGTCTCACCTCTTGTAAAAAGTGCAGAACCATGCGCAGAGGGTAGGTAGTCTACTTCAGACTCAATAGCCCTAACTTGGTTGCATGAACGGCCATCAACACGGATATTTTCTTTTAAAATCATATCCCGAATGACCTGCTTTTCTATTTCAAGAAAAAATGCGCTTTGTTGTGCAGGAGCTACTTCTTGCCCTTTTATATTGTGGAACAATTTTTCTTTATAGCCCTGCTTTAGGGTGGTAAATGCTTTTTTTCGCGCCGCCTTACCAGGAATAATTTGTTTAGCTACCGCATAGATATCATCATATATCGCTTTATACAACGCATCATCATAATCGGCTAACCCAAAGGTATCGGCTACATGAAACACTTTTGAGGTAACCCCAACAGCTTCTCTCAACTCCCTTTGTACCCCACAATGCACTTTTATGGCCTCATGGGCATAACGAATGGCTGCTAGCATATCTACCTCTTCTAATTCATTCATGCATCCTTCTACCATAAGTACACTATCTGCTGTAGCGGCTACAATAAGATCTAAATCTGCTTCTTGAACTAGGCTAAGTGATGGATTAATAACGAATTTACCCTTTATCCGCGCTACACGCACTTCAGAAATAGGACCATTAAAAGGAATGGATGAAACAGACAACGCTGCAGAGGCAGCCAAGGCAGCTAGGGCATCCGGTAAAACATTATCATCCGCAGATATTAATGATATATTGACCTGTACTTCATGGTTAAACCCTTTTGGAAAAAGTGGACGTATGGCACGATCTACCAATCTAGCTACTAAAACCTCATGGTCTCCTATGCGTCCTTCTCGTTTGAAAAATCCTCCAGGAATTTTTCCAGAAGCAGCAAATTTTTCTTGATAATCTACCGAAAGAGGAAGAAAAGAAAGCTCTTCTCCTTGCACTTCTTTGGCGACTACCGTAGCTAAAATTATAGTATTATCCATCCGCAGCAAAACAGCTCCATCAGCTTGGGTGGCTAACTTACCTGTTTCTAACGTAATGACGCTATGATCTGATAGTATGATGTTTCTTGAAATTGTTTTTCTAAACATACGTGATAGAAGATATAGTAATATATGGCAAAAATGATGTACAACGGAAAATATAGAGCTAATGCATGTATTGGTCCTATTTTCTTAAACCCAGACTGATAAGGATACTTCTATACCGATCTACATCCTCTCTTTTAAGGTAGGATAATAACCTTTTGCGTTTACCTACCAGTTTGACGAGCCCCAATTTGGTAGCATAATCCTTTTTTTTAACACTTAAATGCTCTGTTAAATGCTTGATTCTATGTGTAAATAGGGCGATTTGTGACTCAGGCGATCCACTGTCTTTTTCTGATTTTTTTAACCCAAAAGTCTTAAAAAAATTTACTTTATCTTGTTTGGTTACTTGCATACTTTTCTTAATACGTTTTAGTAGTTGACCACATTATATTTTATAGATCAATCGTAAATTTAATCATTTTTTTCTAAAAACATACTACATTTATGCTATCATGATTTTTAAGCTGAACATTAACTAGATTTTAGGATTGCTATATTTACTCATTTTTAAATTAAATTTGTACAGATAGTCAAAATTTAAAAGAGCTGGTCATTGAAAATAACTATTTATACCTATATATGTTACTTATGAATGAAAAAATAATAATAAAGTGGCTTTGGAAATTATTTCTATCAGGGATAATTGGTATCCTTATTTATTTATTTTCTGTACAAGTCAACTTTTGTAACCTCTATGGCGGTATGCCCTCCACTGATTTATTGGAAAATCCACAAAGTGAGTTGGCATCAGAGCTCTATTCAGCGGATGGTGTATTACTGGGAAAATATTTTCGAGACAATCGGAGTCCTGTAAGCTATAATGAGATTGCTCCTAACTTAATTAATGCGCTTATCGCATCGGAAGATTGTCGATTTGAGGAACATGCTGGAATAGACTTAAGGGGGCTTACTAGGGCGTTTATTTTTTCTGTTTTGCTCAGACGCAGGCAAGGTGGAGGCAGTACGCTTACGCAACAATTGGCCAAAAATATTTTTAACATTAGAAAAGAGACAGACTATCAAGGTAGCCTTTCTACCATACCTTTTCTTGGTACATTGATCCATAAAACCAAAGAATGGATTTTAGCCGTTCGTCTCGAACGGGCCTATACCAAACAAGAGATTCTAGCTATGTATCTTAATACCGTAACCTTTGGTAGTAATACCTATGGTATTAAAGTAGCCGCTCGTACTTTTTTTAACAAAACACCAGCAGATTTACGTATAGAAGAATCTGCTTTGTTGGTAGGCATCTTGCGTGGAACGACACGCTATAGTCCTATTGTTAACCCTAAGCGGGCTAAGAACGTTAGAAATACCGTATTGACGCAAATGGTTAAATATAGATTTTTAAAACAATCAGATTGTGATCTGATCTCTGAATTACCTATTGAACTACAATACAAAGCAGAAGATTATACCCAAGGTATGGCGCAGTATTTTAGAGCTGAAGTACGTAAGAGGCTCCTAAGATGGGCGAAAGAAAATGGCTATGACCTTTTTGTGGATGGATTAAGAATCTATACTACTATTGATAGCCGCATACAACAACATGCCGAAAATGCTTTGAAGGAACATATGTCAGTAGTACAGGAGCGTTTCGATGAACATTGGAGAGAGGGTAATCCTTGGGTTACAGAAACAGGTGCAGAAATGGTAGGTTATATCGAAACAGAAATCAAAAAAACAGGGTTGTATCAGAAATTACTCCATAAGCATGGTAGCGATATAGAGGCTATTGAGCAGGTATTGAACACGCCGGTTTCGATGAAACTATTTTCTTGGAATGGTCCTATACAAACTACAATTAGTCCCCTAGAGGCGTTTAAATACCATAAAAAAATTTTGCACGCTGGGTGTATGGCTATGGATCCGCATACGGGTCATATTAAAGCTTGGGTTGGAGGGATTGATTTTAAAAATTTTCAATATGACCATGTTAAAGAAGGTAAACGACAAGCTGGTTCTACTTTTAAACCTATGGTTTATACCGTAGCCTTGGATAATGGATACCTACCTACAGACTTAGTAGTAGATCAACCAGTTACTTTTTTAGAGCCTAATGGAAAAACTTGGACTGCCCAAAATGCATGGAAAAAATACTCCTACCTCAAGCGTACCTTGCGTTATGCGATGGCGCAATCCTACAACTCTATCACCTCTTATCTGATTAAGCAGCTTACCCCTCAACTGGTAGTAGACTATGCCAAAAAAATGGGTATCAAAGGTCCATTAGATCCAGTCCCTGCGCTCTGTTTGGGAACGAGCGATGTTTCTATTTATGAAATGGTGGGTGCCTATAGTACGTTTTTAAATAAAGGTGTTTGGATAGAACCTTTTTTTATAACCCATATTGAGGATAAAAACGGAAATATAATCGAGACTTTTACCCCACAAAGCCAAGAGGCTATTCATGAGGATACAGCTGACCTGATGACCTATATGCTCCAAGGCTCTTTAGAAGAGGGGGCCTTAAATAGTATAGCCAAAGAATTAAAAGAGGGGAATGAAGTAGCCGGCAAGTCGGGTACTACCTCCAATCACTCTGATGGTTGGTTTATTGGTTTAACACAAAATCTTTGTGTGGGTGTTTGGGTAGGTGGAGAAGATCGATGTATTCATTTTAGAGATTTTAAACTAGGAAGTGGTACTGCAACGGCTTGTCCTATATGGGAGAAATTGATGCTAAAAATTTATCATGATCCACATATTCTATATAAAAGGAGCCCATTGTTAGATCTGAACACAGTATCTGACAAAGTGCGAGAGATTATACAGAAAAAAGTAGCTGATCCTAGCAAAAATACACCTTCAACCCTTGAAGGTCAAGCCGTATGTAGTACAAAAAAAACAGTTATAGACTTGGATATAGATAAAATCTACTGACGGCACGTGCTTTTGGGTACAAATCTAATGATATAATGGTTAGACTTTGGCCATAATAAAGAGGTAGTCCTTAGTTTATACTCATTGAACATTAGCGATTTCATATCTTCATAGGGAATGGCATAATAAATCTCTACTCAAGCAGCGCTTATAGCTAGGGTAAATGTTATCGTGACGTTAGTAGCCGGCAAGGCAACCAACCAAGATAAGAGAGGATTGTCTAACCGTGTTATAGCAGCTCTAGATCCTGCTCAGCCCCTCGGACGCCATGCTGACGCAGCCCAACTTTTGGACGCACTTAATGCTCTACAAAACGTCGGTGCTGCAGGCCGTATAAGCGAGTTTCTAGCCTTGAAATTAAACGATTTAAATGCGGGGCAACAAGATAAAGCTGGTCTAGATGAGATAAGCAAAGACCTAGAGCTACTACATTCAGCAGTATGTCAGTGCTGGGCGCCGGCGCCATAGATTTATCTAACTCAGTCCACATCTACTGGTTTTATCTACCATTACTTTACCCCCTTAAGCACCTAGCTCAACCTAGGTGCTTATTTTATATATACCACGCCTATAAATAAGCAAGATAACTCACTGGGTGGTTTGCATCCAGTGGCTTTTTATGGGTAAAGATATGACGCCAATGTACACGAGGATTCGAGTACCGGAGCGACACATCAATTACCAGCAGAAGTAGAGTTTCGAGATAGACTGGCGGAATAGCTCCGGATGCGATTAGAACGCAAGTTAGCGAGGGCAATCTAGGAGAAGCGGCCAATCTAGCCAGTTATCATCTGCCTGACCCTGGTTCATGCAACGTTCACGTGGTAGAATGCGCTGTTCTATTAGTTTGTCTACTGCTGCTTGTAGTTCTGCTTGCGGAGGAGTATTTGCGTGTCTTCCAGCCATCAAAATCGAACCAAACAGCGTCGAATTGCCCAGGAGACGTTAGATTTACATCGTATAAAATATAATTTTTTTTAAAAACTTGTCAATCTTATAAAATGTTTTTATTAATTTATCTATATTCATATACTTGTCGGTTTATGTTGGAACCTATGGGTATTAAGCAGTAGTTAAAATAGATAAAGTATGCACCGTACAAAAAAATTCGTTTATATAAAATCTAATTCCGAACCCATCTGTTATGCGTAGCCCTGTACATGTTCGATTTGCCCCTAGTCCGACCGGTGCGTTGCATATTGGTAGTGTTAGGACCTTGCTTTATAATTATCTTTTGGCTAAAAAAGAGCAAGGCCGTTTTATCTTGCGAATTGAGGATACAGACCAAAAGCGTTTTGTAGTTGACTCAGAGCAATATATATTAGAAAGCCTACGTTGGTTGGGTATTGTTCCAGATGAAGGTCCAGAACAGGGCGGAGACTTTGGTCCTTACAGGCAATCTGAGCGGACAGCTATGTACACTGTTTATCTAAAGCGTTTGTTAGAGGAAGGGCATGCCTACTATGCATTTGATACCGCTGAAGAGATAGAAAATATGCGTGAACGGCTTATAGCTGCAAAAGTAACCCATCCACAGTATAATGCAATCAGTCGCACGTGGATGAAAAACAGTTTAACCATGCCAAAAGAAGAGGTAGAAGCATGGATAGCTGCTGGTAAACCCTATGTGGTTCGCTTGAAAATGCCTCATAAAGAACTGATACGTTTTTATGATACGGTTAGGGGGTGGGTTAAAGTGGATACTGCTGTCTTGGATGATAAGGTATTGATAAAATCTAATGGTATACCTACCTATCATTTTGCTAATGTAGTGGATGATTATCTTATGAAGATTACCCATGTGATCCGTGGAGAAGAATGGCTCCCCTCTACACCGGTCCATCTGTTGCTTTATCGTTACCTAGGTTGGGAATCAGTAGCACCTCAATTTGTGCATTTACCTTTGTTATTGGCTCCTAGTGGCGTGGGCAAATTAAGCAAACGTCATGCAGATCAATATGGATTTCCTGTATTTCCTATTGCGTGGCATGCTGAAGGCCTTACGGTGAATGAAGGGTTTAGAGAACAAGGCTATCTCCCGGATGCTTTATTGAATTTTTTAGCTTTATTAGGATGGAGTCCAGGAGGTGAACAAGAAGTATTTACTAGAGAAGCTTTAATAGAAAAATTTTCTTTGGAAAGATTAGGTAGATCTGGTGTTAAGTTTGATATAGCTAAAGCTAAATGGTTTAATCAGCAACATATAAAACAACAAGAACTATCGGTTTGGGTAGGTTATTTTATACAAGAAGCTCAAAAGGAGGGGGTCACTTGTCAAGAAAATGATGCACTAGCTATATGTGAGTTGGTTAAAGAGCGGGTTACTTTTATAAAAGATTTCTGGCTAGAAGGTAGGTTCTTTTATGTTGATCCGCTGCTTTATGACGAAAATTTGTTGCATAAAAAATGGAACAGCCAAGCGGAACAAATGATGATCTTGTTTGCTAGCAAGCTTGCTACGCTAATAGAATGGTCTCTGCTGTTTTTAAAAGAGCTATTGCAAGAGGTGATCCAATGTCACCATAGTTCAGTGGGTGCGTTGTTGCCTTTGTTACGTATGGCGCTTACAGGTCTTACAGCTGGTCCAGATGTTATGGCCATTATCTACCTTTTAGGTAAAGATAAAAGCTGTAAAAGAATCACTGTTTTTTTAGAAGCGATGAAGCAAAGGTAAAAGGTTTATTTCCACCTTCTATGTGACCAAAGCCAGCCTGCTGGATAGTTTAGGATATCTTTTTCTAATTGTTGGGTATACTTTGTTATAATTTCTTGGATGGTTAATTGAGCAGGATCTGCTATAAGCAATATAGGCGTTACTTCATATTTTCCTCTTGCTATTTTTTTTGTTTCCATATAGATAACTGGGTAGTTATATTTTTGCGCTAATTTTGCTGCAGTGGGGGTAAAGGCTGTGGGCTGATTCAAAAAAGTAGTCCAATGACTTTTTTTTTATGGAATGGTGCCTGGTCTATTAATAAGGCAATAGCTTGAGGAGTGGCTGTATGGGTCATGATATATCTATATAAAGCAAAATAGGGCATACATTTCCTCTTGAAACGAGTGCGTAGGTAGGTGGCTATTTTGTCGATGGGTTTAGCATGTAAAGGTTGATAACCCGCACATAATGTATAATTGGTTTGTAAGGCAATAGCATGGGCTGTCCATTCCCAATTGCCAAAATGGCCCGAAATTAATAAGATAGACTTTTGTTGCTTATAAAATGCCTTTAACAGCGCTAGGTTGTTCATTTTTACTTGTTGCAAAAGCTTTTTTTTGGTTATGGTTAAGGCTTTGATATGTTCTATAAGTAGATCACATAACTGTTTATAGCATTGTTTTTCTATATTTTTGCGTGCTTGAAGGGTTGCATGGGGGAAGGCATTGGTTAGGTTTTTGCTTACGATCTGCTTTCTATAGCCTATTAAATAGTAAATAAGGATAAGCAACAGGTCTGAGAGGATATATAACAGCCGAAGTGGTAACAAGGAAAATAAAAGGAATAACAGATGAAGAAAGCTATATTTTTTTAGATCAACCATCTATTAAACTATTTTTTAAAGACTCTTTTAATCCATTTAGGAATAAATAAAGCACCTATAGACAAATACAAATAGAAAGTACAAATACGCCATAATAGAAGGATTAATAACATATAATCACCTAATGTAGTGCTAAACAACTCTTGAAATGAAATTTCAGCAATGCCACTTCCTCCTGGGGCAAGCGGAATTAGCATGATTGTCCATATGATAATTTGCTTTCTAAAAATAATTAAATGCTCACTAAGAGGTATCGGGATATAACTTGCAATGAGTAAATTCAAAAAACCATAGCGCACGATCCAAGTGCAAACGGTGCAAGCTAATATTTTAACCCAAAAAATAGGTTTTCTGCCTCGAAACCCATTAGCTGTAATGATGATATCTTTACTCATTTGGTAAGCCTTTTTTCTCCATCTTTTCAAAAAACCAATACTGGTTACATGCATTAAAATCCACTTTAATAGTTTCGGATTTATAAAAACACCAGTAGCTATGATAGTTGTATAGATAAAAAGAATAGTATAGTTTGTAAAAAAAATGACTTTAATGCTACTGCTTAAATCACCTAGCATAGCAAAAATTGGCTCAAAATCTCCAAAAAAACTGCGTGAAGCAGCTCCAAGAAAAAAGATATTGTCTAAAATTCCATTTATAATAACATAAGATAGCGATCGACCTAATGTAAGGCCTTCTTTAGAGAAGATGAAAATTGCTACCAGCCCTCCACCTATTACAGATGGTGTGACCGCAGAAGAAAACTCCCAAAGAATAGCAATATAAAAACAACTTTTCCAGCTTAGTATATTTTTGCTCAGCAAATGTAGCCTATAAATATGGCCCGCCTCACGCAATACAATAGAGAACATAGCCATGGATAGATATTTCCAATTTGGATTAGCTACGAGGGTTAGTATTTCATTTTTTATTTTTCCAGATTTATAAAATATAAATCCAGTAATGATTACCCCGCATACAACAGGTATAAGCGCTTTTTTTAAGCTCAGTGTTTTAAGTGCTGTTTGAGCATTTGGTTCCATTGGGTTGTTCTATTTAGATAAGTTATCTGCACGTGTTTCCGATACTATTTTTTTACATGAGGTACTTTAAAATAATTTGAATCATTACAGGGAGCCAACCCAAGTGCTTCTTCATGGGTAATTGTATTTAATGGTAGATCTTTTCGTAAATCATCTGCTTGTAATACAATAGGCTGGTCTATAGTGGATTCATTTTTAATGAGAAGCTCATCCAATTGATTTAACCAACCTACCATTTCATTTAAGTCATGGAGCATGGAACCCAGTTCTTCTTCGGTAAATTCAATACGAACAAGATGGGCTAATTTCTTCATGAGTCCGTTGTCTATTATCATATTAGTGTTGCGCTAGGTGCTTTGTGTTTCTAACTAGGGTCACTATTCTTGCTAAGATTAACAATAAAAAAATCCAGCAAGCAATGTGTCCAATATAATCTCCATATAAGCTGTAAAAAGTCAGCTGTTGATTGGTATTAATGTGTTGTCGTATAGCCGCAGGTTGTAACCGATTCGTTGCGGTAATCACATCTCCTCGCTGGTTTATGCAGCCAGAAATTCCCGTATTAGCTGAACGAAGCACACTTCTTCGATGGGCTATCGCTATTAATCTACTATATTGAAAATGTTGATGATAGATAGGTGTATTTCCCCACCATCCATCATTGGTAACTACTACCAATAATGTTGCTCCCTTTTTACAAGCACTACCAACAAAAGCGCCATAGAGCGATTCGTAACAATTAATAGGTGCAACCCTTGTGGTTGCATTTAGGTTAAAAACTGTGCTACCATTACCTTTGCTAAAAGCCGGATCTATATTTCCAATGTCAGCAAATATTTTTTTTATCCAACGCAATATGGGTTCGGAAAAAAAGTGAAAATAGGGTATGTATTCCCCACCGGGTAACATTTTTGTTTTATGATATACCTCGGGATTATTCCTTGTGTGGCCACTTTTAAAGTAAAATACACTATTAAAATAGTCAATATAGTTTCCTTGAACTAGACGAGCGGTTTTAGTAAGTTTATTATTTCCATAATTTCGAAAAGAAGATGCTCCGGTAATAAGGTTTAGGTTGGGGTGGTCTTTTAAGAATTTTAGAATAGGTTGAGTGATGGTATAGTAGTTTATACTTCTCTCTTCTAAATAAGAGGGAATGGCTGACTCAGGCCAGATCACCAAGCGTGTGTGGGGCGTGAGCTGTTCCAGCGATAGTGTTACTAATCGGTCTATTTGTTTGGCATAAGGAACAAACAAAGAGGAGCTATCATTTTTTTCGGTATAACTATCCAGGTTGGGTTGTACGATTACTGCTTCTAGTGGTGTTTCTGTTTCTTTGTGGTTATAATACATCATTAAACTGATGGCTAAAGGAAGGATCAAAACGGAGCCAAGAAGGGTTAAGCCCCGAGGGTTATTTTTTTTTAATAATAGGTGGTAAATAAGGAGGTTGATGACTACTATCCAAAATGACCCCCCCAGTATGCCGGTGTATGCATACCATTGAATCCATGAAGGTAAAGCAGCTAATCCATTACCCAAGTTTAGCCAAGGAAAGGTAAGCTCCCACCACTCCCAGGTATAGTGCGCTTGCTCTAATGTTAACCAAGCAGCTATTAAGGATAGATAGCCCACATAGTTCCCTTTCCATTTACGCATACTATAATAAAAATATATAGGTAGAGAGAGGCATAAGGTATTATAGCAGCTAGTGAATATAAAAGCAGCCCATGCGGCACGATACAACCACCAAAGGGTTAAACTATTCCAAATAAGAAAAGATAAAAAAATATAGAAAAATAGGTAAATACCCTGTTTCTTCCAGGTCGTCAGATGTTCAACCATAAGCAAGATAGGAACAATGCTTACAAATAGTAAAAAGCCGTACCAACTGGAACACCAGGCGGTACTAAAAAAAATACCACTCAAGGCTGCTAGCAGCAAGATATAGGTTCTAGAAAACTGATTACAAGAGATGAAAGCAAAAGCTACCTGGGGGTGACAAGCAATGGTGCTTGTACCATGGATAGGTTGTGCAAGCTTTTCATCTAGGCCAGGAACTCTCATGCTTAAATCTATAAAATAAAAATAGGGTTAATATAACGTCTTAGTGTTTCTTTGTTTGGTTGCATTTTAACCATGGATAAGGGTATGCAAAAAATATACCTCAATAAAATTACAAAAAAATAAATAAACTATAACAGATGATAAACGATAAAGTTCAACCTATAAGGTTAATCTAATGTTAGATTGAGAGGACCTTTTTTTGTAAAAGTAGCGGTTATGATGATAAAATTTTTTAAATTGAGGTTTTAAGCTAGGTAAGCTTCTATTGTATTTCCTCGTAACTCATCTATGCTTGATACACTTTCATTGGATATAATTTAATCTTAATCAGCAGTTTTTATGCAACTTCGTTCCGAGCTATTGGTAAAAGAATATAAAGGTCGTAAGATTGTAAAAGGCGTCTCTTTTACGGTTTCTTCTGGCGAAATTGTTGGATTGTTAGGTCCTAATGGAGCCGGAAAAACCACTACTTTCTATATGACAGTTGGTTTAATCAAGCCTAATAGCGGGAATATTTATTTAGATGATACTTGCATTACTGCGTTGCCACTATACAAACGTGCTCAAAAAGGCATTAGTTACTTGCCACAAGAGGCGTCTGTCTTTAGAAATTTAACGGTAGAAGAAAATATTATGGCTGTCCTAGAAATGCGCAAGCTGTCTAAACAAGAACGTAAAGAAAAATTAGATCGCTTATTAGAAGAGTTTAGCATTACCCATATAAGAAAAAGTAAGGGCAATGTGCTTTCTGGTGGTGAGCGTCGTCGTACTGAAATAGCTAGGGCATTGGCTACCGATCCGAAATTTGTTTTATTAGATGAACCTTTTGCCGGGGTAGACCCTATTGCAGTAGAGGAAATTCAATTGTTGATAGCTAAGCTAAAGGATAGTAATATTGGCGTACTCATTACCGACCATAATGTAGATGAAACCCTATCTATTACGGATAGGTCCTATTTAATGTTTGCGGGTACCTTACTTAAATCAGGTACTACAGAAGAGTTGGCAGCAGATGAGCAGGTACGTAAGCTATATTTGGGCGAGAAGTTTGAATTGAAGCGCTGGGATTAGCTAGCCTAAAAATAAAAATGACCACTATGCATAATACAATACAAGAGCCATATGAAGCTGTTATTGGATTAGAGATTCATATTCAGTTGCTTACCGATAGTAAGATGTTTTCTTCAGATAAAGCTGAATATGGTGCCCTACCCAATACTAATCTTAGTCCTATTACCTTAGCTTGCCCTGGCTCCTTACCCCAAGTAAATAAAATTGCTTTTGATCATGCTATAAAGTTAGGTTTAGCCTGTGAATCAACGATTACTCCATTAAATTACTTTGCTAGAAAAAGCTATTTCTATCCTGATTTACCAAAGGGTTTTCAGATTACACAAGATACTACCCCTATTTGCTGTGGTGGATTTGTGATGATTTATCCTAAAGAGGGAGAAGAAAAAAAAATTAATTTGACACGTATCCATTTAGAAGAAGATACAGGTAAGTCTCTACATGGTATAGTAGACGATGTTACCTTATTGGATTATAATAGGGCAGGTATTCCTCTTTTGGAGTTGGTAACCGCTCCAGTAATCAAATCTGGGGCCGATGCTTATCAATTTGTCGCTGAAATCCGTAAACTAGTCCGTTATTTAGAAATTTCTGATGGAAACATGGAGGAGGGATCTTTGCGTTGTGATGTCAATATCTCGGTAATGGCTCAGGGATCTGTTATATTGGGTACTAGAGTCGAGGTTAAAAATATCAATTCTATGCGTAGTGTTCAATTGGCTGTGGAATATGAGATAGAAAGACAGATAGCGTTACTTGAAGCAGGTCAACCCGTTCTAGCAGAAACCAGAAATTTTCAAGTTGTATCGGGGGAAACCATAGCCTTGCGTGCCAAAGAAATAGCTGGAGAGTATCGTTATTTCCCAGAACCCAATATCCCTCCTGTGTATGTTTCCCCAGCATGGATAGCTGAGGTGCAAAAGACCATGCCTTTATTGCCAAGAACTTTTGCACAAAAGTTTATAGCGGCATATGGTCTTTCTTATGATGTGGCTGCTATACTTACTGAAAATAAAGCATTTGCTTTATTTTTTGATGAGGTATGTATCCATATGAACCATTATGGTGCAGCGGCTAATTGGTTGCTTGGTCCTATAAAAGGCTATTTAAATCAGATGTCTCTTTCTTTATCAGAACTTTCTGTTACCGCTAAACAGATCGCTGAGTTAACAGAGCTGGTAGAAAGCGGTCTTGTTGGTTTCTCTATAGCAGCCAGCCAGATCCTTCCTGTTTTACTGCAGGAAATCAATGCATCACCTAGGCTATTGGCAGAAAGGCTTAATGTACTACAAGAGCGTGATGAGGATAAGCTTCAAGCTTTAGTTTTAGCCGCAGTACAAGCTTATCCCGATAAAGTGGTGGAGTATCAAAATGGAAAAAAAGGACTGCTTGCTATGTTTATGGGAGAGATTATGAAAAACAGTCAAGGTAGAGCCAATGCCAAACGAGCTAGTCAGTTGTTACAAGAGGCATTAGAGGGGTAAGGTTTACAGCATAACTTCACATATAGCTTTGAGCTCCTCCACTACCCTTTGTACTCCTGCACCTTCTAGCTTGTCAGCCAATGGTAAATAAGAATCTAATGTCTCTTGAGTAACGAGCCGCTGCTTAGCTGGCTTATGGAATCCCAGCGTACGCATATTATGCAAACGATCTGCTAGCTTAATCATAAGGGCATACTCATCTGAAGAGGCGGCCAATTGTTCATGGGTTTCTCCTTCAGTCAGTTTAGTTTTTTTACCGGTAGGATCTAAGTTGGTTACTTGTTGCACCAACCAGGCTACTTTTTGCCCATATTGATAAGCAAGCTGTTCCAAATCACAGGTGTATCTTCGACTACATCATGCAATAAAGCCGCTAAAATGGCATCAGGGTCTTGCGTCATGGTCAATAAAATCGTTGTTACAGTCAAGGGATGGGTATAGTATAGATCCCCCGATTTACGGAATTGCCCTTGGTGGACCTGTTTAATCATATCGATCGCCTCACGGACAATGGTAAAATCCAACAAACAAGAAGTTTCTAACAGTCGTTGTAGGAAGATGCGCTCTAGCGCGCTAGAATTAGGATTATCCAAGGGTATATTACTAGGTATGGGGTCTTGATCTACTACAGCAGCCCGGTATCTTACCTACCTCTATGGGCAATACATAGAGCCGTCCCTTTAGGGGACTTAATTCCTGGTAGCCATAGTGTGCCTCAATCAATTGGGTTTGGTTACGTTCTGGTAACTCCATAGCGGTTTTAGGTACCTCTAGCGACACGGGCACCGTGTTACCCTGGTAGCAAGGTTGAATAGCATCCACAACATCAGCTGTTTGGGTAAGGAGAAAACCTAAGGCAGGTAGCTTTCTAGTAGAACCGGGTAGCGCTTGTAAGTGGTACTCCAGTTGGGTATCCTGGATCAATAAGGTGAGGGAATTCGTTGCTGTCCGGAACACAGATTTTACCTGGCTGGCCAGTAAGTGTACCATTTTCTCTACATCACAGGTACTTGTTTTTTGCTGGGTAAGCAGTTGAATGCGTATGCGCTCTGAATGCTCTGCGCCATTAATGTGGCTATTGAGTTGAACTAAGAGATCGGTCAAAGGTATAGTGCTAATATGCAGACGTAGGGCATCCATGGTATGGTAAAAGCTTGTCTTACAATAAGTAACAAAGGCATCTAGTTGTTCTAGCCCTTTTTGTGCTAAGGGTGCATCTCTAGTCTGGCTTTTAGCCAGCGCATGTAGAGCTTCTTTAACAAACCGCAGCGGCTCTTTTTGGATTTCTAGCTGCTTTTTCTGTAAAGCTTGGTATTGTAAATGATACAAATAGTCTGCTTCATGCAAGGCATGCGTGTGACAGAGTTGCTGCTGTTGCCGCTCCAGCTGATGCATCTGCTTTTGTTTTCTACGGGCAAACAATATACCGACCAAAAGAGCCAAGATCAGCTGATACATTCTTACATTCACAGCAGTAGTGTGCCACTCCCAATCCATAGACCCACAATGAGGATACCAAAGGAGGCTAAGGCCTATGCCTAAGATAGAGAGCAGTAGAACCATACCCCAATCTACCAATACCACCAAGAAAGTCAATGAGAGCAGTAGATGAGCCAACCAATTCCCATCTCCTCGACTGATGATAAACATCAAGGTACTAGACAGTGTCGTCATAAGATGCCACACCAAACAGCAATGCAACAAATTTGCACAGCCGCTAAAAAAGAGCTGGCTTTTTTAGCGTATCTTGTAGCAATTCCCCTCCATCGTTTCATACGAAGAAAAGT
>JAIETQ010000075.1 GCA_019744995.1 Amoebophilaceae bacterium | reverse complement strand
TGCCCGACAACCAATGCAGCGATCAATAGACCACCCATGGTCGATGGAATAAGAATTTTAAAAACAGTCCCCATTTCAATACCAGAAGGGGTTAAAAACTCACCCAATATAACCATAGTGGCAGAAACAGGACTGGCCAGTGTACCATGTAAGGCAGCAATAACAGAGAGCGATAAAGGTCGTTCTGGACGAATGCCTACATCTTTAGCTACCTGTGCAATAACAGGAAGAATAGAGTAAGTAATATGGTTAGTACCTGCCAAAAAAGTAAGCAAATAGGTAACCAAAGGGCTCAAATAGGTAATCCTATGGGGATGCCTTCTGATTAAAGATTCAGCCAGTTGCACCAAATAGGCTAAGCCACCGGCAGCCTCTATCACACCAACGGAAACCACTACGGATGCAATACACAATATCACCTGAAAAGGTGGGGCCGCTGGTGTTTTATTGAACAATAGCAACAACAAGACACCTCCGGCGCCTAACATACTTAAGCTAATGCCTTGCAAACGAGACCCAATAAAGGAGGCCAACAATAGTATACTTAATCCTATAAGAAACATGTAAAAACAAAAAAATAAAACCAACCTGTTACCTCCTCATTTTTATGAGCTACAAAACTTTTTAATTTACCAAATTATCTCCATACCATTGATAGGTTTAAAGATATATTTTGATGTAATTGATTTACATGCGCCTACCACTCCATATAAGCTTTACGTAGAAATTGTACCAACGAACGAATGTAGGCTTGGCTAAAATCAAAACAAACCCCTGCGGTTTGGTATACGGTAGACATAGATGCGGTATAGCCCAGTTTTAGTGCACTTAGATAGTTATCCAGTGCCTTTTGGGGGTTCTCTTGTGCATTTTTCCACACCCCAATAGCACCAAGTTGGGCAATAGCATACTCTATATAATAAAAGGGTACTTCAAAAAGATGGAGTTGTTTTTGCCATAGATGATCCTGAAATTCCTCATAACCAGACCAGTCCGTGATATCGTCTGAAAACTCCCTAAAAATCCGACGCCAATGTTCCCTTCGTTCTGCTACCGTATGATAGGGATTTTCATAGACCCAATGTTGAAAAGCATCAATCGTAGCGATCCAAGTTAAACAACTCACCATGCTGATCAAATGCTCTTTTTTTGCACGATTAAGGGATGCTGGATCGGTAAAAAAAACATCCCAATGGGACATGGTCAATAATTCCATAGACATAGAGGCTAATTCTGCGATCTCTGATGGACAATGTTTAAAATCATTGAGTAAAAGATCATGGACCAAAAAAGAATGAACCGCATGGCCCCCTTCATGAAACATGGTAATAAGATCCCTAAAGGTAGAAGCCGCATTCATAAAGATGAAAGGAACGCCTGTTTCATCTAATGGGTAATTATACCCACCAGGTGCTTTTCCTTTACGGGAGGCTAAATCTAAATGACCCATTTTTTCCATGGTACGTAAACAATCGGCCAAAAAGGGAGCTAAGCGCTCAAATACGGTAATAGTTTTGGTAATAAGCTCTTTTTCATCGGAAAAAGGACGCAATGGCATCCTTCCATGGGGATCAACTGCAAAATCAAAGGGACGGAGCCTGTCTACGCCTAGTTGCTTTTTACGCTCAGCTGTTAGTTGATTCAGCAAAGGAACTACTTCTTCTTTGATAGCAGCATGAAAACTAAAACAACTTGCTGGGTTATAATCAAACCGATTCATAGCTACAAAAGCATAGTCTCTAAAGTTTTTAAACCCGGCATTTAAAGCCAGCTGATGGCGTTGCTGAACCAATGTTGAATAGAGGATATCTAGGTTTTCTTTATCTTGTAACCTACGTTGATTGATTTTTTCATATACCGCTTGACGAAAGGATCTATCGGTGGATTCCAACTGAGCAGCGGCCTGTTGGAGGGTCAATTCTTTGCCTTCTATTTCAATGGTCATAGCCGCTGTAATGACCCCATACTTGGTGGTATTAAGCTGAATTTCTGTATGGATAGGTATATTTTCTTTTCTATAACAACGTAAACTATTTTCAATTTTCTTAAAAAAGATATCGAACTGGGGCTCCTGCCGTAATTTATCTACTTCCTTGGCAAGCGATGCTTTTTTATTCAAGGCATCGGTCACAGGAGCTAAATAAGGCTCTATCTCGGTAATAAAATAGGCATAACGCGCTTTGGCGGCTTCATCAACGGTATTGAGTGAGGTATGGATATAACGCCACCCCGCATCTTCTTGCAAGGCCCCCTCTACCTCACTCCAATCGATTAAAAACTGCTTGAGTAGTTCTAATGAAGTTATCTTCCTATTCAATAACTCATCATAAAAAGGCTGAATAGAAGCCCAATCGGTGATCGAAAAATCGATGGGTAGGAAAGTACGAGTATACATTTTTTTAAGCATTTTTAAGCATAGATAAGGTTACATGAATAGTTTAATGCGTAATATTAGGGATAAAAAATGAGAAAACATTGGCTATGTCCAATCAAAATCATTATCTTTATCTTTCTCCTCCGATTCATAATCGCTGTCTGAGTTGTCTTAGTCTGAGTTGTCTGAGTCTGAATACATTGTAACGTCGCGGCGCTCTAGTATCTTTTTTAACCAAGCTGGCTGTTCCTCTTCCTTTCTCTTGTTGTTTTCCTCCTTATTCGTGGCTATTTTCTGCTCTATAGCTTTTTCTGATCCAGGGTCTACTTTTCGTTCTCTTATTTGTTTTAACATAGCTTCGCGGGGACTTATTGATCGATCCTGCGTTGGATCTGATTTTTTTTGCTGTCCGTCTTTTATTATTTGGGCTCTTTTCTGCTGTAGAGCTTCTCCTGAGATAGGGTTTGAATTTATTACATCTCCTTCCCCTTTGCAAAAAATTACTGGCATTGGAGGAAGTGTCGGTGCTGGCGGTGGCGGTACTAAGGGTAAAACTAATCCCTCACTAGAACTTTTAGAAGCAGCTACGAGTACTTGAACTTCTTTGACTACAGGAACCTCTTTGACTACTTGCACTTCTTTAGGTTATTGATTAAGGGCAGCTTCTTCTGTAAGACAAGCTTGATCTAATATAGAAGAAACCTCTGCCTGTTGAAAGCTTTGCATTCTATCTAAGAAACTTGAGTCTATAGGTGTATCTACAGCGGGGGTAAGTGGATTAACGCTTCCTCTAGGTGTATCTACAGCGGGGGTAAGTGGATTAACGCTTCCTCCATCTCCTCCACCTCCTCCATCTCCTGGATCCTCATCAATCACGTTTTGCATGCTAACTACATCTAAATTTTTCACGGCTTCAGGTGTATATGAGGGTATAGAAGAAAACCCATGAGTATTTCTTTTGCTCACCCCTATAGGTGTTCCCTTACCTTTACTATAATCACAAC
The DNA here is from genome assembly GCA_019744995.1 of Amoebophilaceae bacterium. Taxonomy (GTDB): domain Bacteria; phylum Bacteroidota; class Bacteroidia; order Cytophagales; family Amoebophilaceae; genus Cardinium. Next base: position 22,891 of record JAIETQ010000075.1, on the reverse strand, counting down.
CACAAAATACAAGAAACACTAAAAATAAGATTCTTGACCAAGAATATTTGATATTACTATTCATAATTACTAAATTTACATTAAGCTGATGGGTGTTACTTTTAAAATATATGAAGGAGTTGTACAAGCAACTCTTTCATGAAATGAAAATGAGAAAAAATATACGACTGTAATATACATTGCATATTGGAAATAATTACCAAACAGCGATAATTACTAGCTGATTAACAAAGCAGCTTAAAAATAAGATCAGCAATAAAATTATCATATGCAAATAATTACTGGGGAAAAATAATGGCTTAGCTAATTTTTGGTACGGAAGCTCTGCGATACACTGAATATATTACAAAAACTGGATGTTTTGTGGTCATTTGTAATAGCCTCTGCAATCACTTAATCCTATCTTCAAGCGAGGCATACTGCTGCGCATATAATGCATCTGTAACCAAACAATTATCCACCACATGTAGCGCATGCACTACCGTCGTATGATCTCTTCCCCCAAAATAAGCTCCTATAGCTTTTAAAGAATGATGGGTATATTTTTTACTCAAATGCATAGCTACTTGACGCGCCATGACAATCTCCTTTTTACGTGTTTTACTTTTAAGTTCTTCTAAAGAAACTTTGTAATGAGACGCTACTTCTTGTTGTAACATTTCAAGAGAAATTTCAACATTGGTTTGCTGTCTGCCAACAATATGCTTTAAAACCTGTTGAGCTAGTCCAATATTGATATCCTTCTTAGTTAAGGAAGCATGTGCAATAAGTGAAATAAGTACACCTTCTAATTCTCTTACATTGGTATTAACCTGTTGAGCAACATAATCAATCAAATCCGATGGAAAAGTGATACCATCTGCTGCAACCTTGTTACGTATAATAGCCACCCTGGTTTCAAAATCAGGACACTGTAAGTCTGCCATAAGCCCCCACTTAAACCTTGAAAGCAGCCGCTCTTGCAAACCTTTTAAAGCACGTGGAGGACAATCTCCTGTAATGACAATTTGCTTGTTAGACTGGTGTAGGTGATTAAAGATATGAAAAAAAATCTCTTGGGTTTTTTCTTTGCCAGCTAAAAACTGGATATCATCCAAGATAAGCATATCTACTTGTAGGTATTGTTCGGTAAAACCTTGCATATTATTCTTTCTCAACGCCTCTATAAACTGTGTAGTAAACTTCTCTGAAGAAATATAAGCTACTTTTTTGTCCGATAAAGTGTTTCTAATTTCGTTACCAATAGCTTGAGCAATATGGGTTTTTCCTAAACCTACTCCGCCATAAAGCATTAAAGGATTAAAAGAAGTCTTACCGGGTTGTTTTGCCACAGCTTGTGCAGCAGATTTAGCCAATTGATTACAACTTCCTTCTACTAAATTATCGAAAATATAGTTAGGATTGAATTGAAAAATATGATTATCTGACAGGGGTTCTTTTTGAGAAAATCCAGTCTTACTGGAAACTGCTCCTGGATAAGCAGGTAAATTAACGACCAAAGGTTTCTGCCGTTTAGTGCCTTGGTCAATAATAACAGCATACGCTAACTTCCCTTGCTCCCCTATTTCTTGACGTACTGCCTGTTTAAGTAAATATAGATAGTGCTCCTCAAGCCATTCATAAAAAAATTGACTGGGCACTTCAATGGTCAAAATACCATCCCTAAAATCCTTGGCAACAATAGGAGCAAACCAAGTATTATAGGTCTGTTCACTTATTTGACTTCGAATATACAGCAAACATCTAGCCCAAATAATCTTACTGTCTGTATGCATGAATAATCAATTTTTCAATAAAATTTCTTTATAGCTCTACCTTAGACTTACTTTCAAGATAGGGGAATTCATTTGCAAATGACTCAGTAAGATAATATCAGAGCAACAACTAAAAAAAATGAGCTACTTTCTTTTTCTTTCTCCAAAGAAACGCAACAAATAGAGAAAGAGGTTTAAAAAATTAATATAAAGAGAAAATGCACCCATAAGCGCTGCTTTTTCTGCTAAATCCGTATCTTGGACCTCATAATATAATTCCTTTAACTTTTGTGTGTTGTAAGCTACAAAAAGTGTAAACACAACTACGCCTACAAAACTAGTCACAAAGTTAACGGCATCACTTCTTAAGAAGATATTGACTACAGCGCTAATAATAAGCCCCCAAATCGCCATAACACAAAAAGACCCTATAGAGGTCAAGTCTCGGCGGGTACTGTAGCCATACATACTCATACAACCAAAGGTAACAGCAGTTATCAAAAAAGTTTTATGTAATGAATCTATGGTATAGTAAAAAGCCAATGAAGCCAGGGAACAACCGGTCAATATAGCATATATGGCTAAGATCAAACGCGAACGGGAAAAAGATAGCTTAAAAAAGTTTGCCGATAGATAGATAGAAATAGCAAATGGAGCAAAAGCTATCACTATACCTAAACCGGTATACCCTACAAAGTTGCCCAGAAAATCAAATTTAAAAATTAAGCGACTCAAAGGAGCAAAAGTTAAAGTTGCAACTGCCCCAACAGCTGTCAGTAACAAAGCAAGAGAAACATGACCATACAATTTAATCATATAGCGTTGTAAACCACTACCTAAAGCCTTTCTAGAACGCTCATAGCCGCTGATGTAATCATTCATAATATATTTAACTTTTAATTCAAACAAACAAAAAAACTTAATTCAAAGTTAAAAAATTACACCATACCATGCAATAGCAGCTCATGATCCCTTAAGGGGTTGTAACGTTTTTTTGAGTAGCCTACTTAGAGCCAAATACCGAAAAATGCACATAACGTTGGGGGTGCTTTCGAATACTAAACAATAAATTATCCAGATTTTTACTACTATAGAGCAAGTTATTGTAGAGCTTTTTATCATGAATCAATAACCCCATTGTTCCTTGTTGATCAGCAATGTTTTGTAATAGGGTTTCTGTATGCTTTAGAATACGGATTCCACCTGTAGAAAAATCTTTAAAAGGAATGGATTCAACATGAGTAAGAATTTTATGCATAGAAGTCAATAGACGAGGGACACCTTTTTTAGGATCAGCCAATGGAATAGAAATGGCCATAATGTTGTCTGAAATAGTCATCACATTATGCTGAAGTGCATCAATGGCAGAAGATAAAGTGAAACTGGTCTTTTCTATATTACCTAATATATCATTGAATCTTTGCGTAGTCTTAATGAGATTAGAAGTGACCGTTGTTACTTGTGTAGTCATTGCCTTAATATCTATCTCGTTAAAGTCTGGATGAATCTGACCAACAATCACCGCGCCTGTTTTTAGCGGCTTTCCTTCATGCAATTCAAGTTCTAAGGCATTTGCTTCCATTACCCCTGCATTATTAAGCAGCACTTTACTATGCTCAGTGAGCGGAAATTTTTTATCTACTTCAATCTTAGCTAGGGTACTATAATTCTGATTAGGCACAATCTCTATTTTGGTAATCATACCTACAACATGCCCACGCAGCTTAACAGGAGCAGAAACAAATAAATTCTTATTTACGGGATAAGAAACATAATAACCATTTGTTTTAGAAAAAATATCACGCCCCTTTAGGAACCAAAAACCATAATACAGAATAGCACAAGAACATAAAGCCAATAAGCCTACTTTGTAATTTTTATTTATTTGCATGCTACCTATTATTCTTTACACATTTTATACATCAAGACTGTATAAACACTACCGTCCAGGGGTGTATCATACCATTGCATAGAGGTAGTATACAAATATATTGAGAATTTATGAATTTTCCTACCAAAACAAGCATGGGAGACACACTATGACACCTTTCTCTTACCTAAAACCATGGCAGTTTCGCCATATTCATTCTGTAGGTCTACATCGGCTCCGCAGGTAAGCAATTGATCTTTAATGCTTTCATACCCTTGATAGCTAGCCCACATCAACGCCGTATGGTTGGAGTGGGTTTGAAGGTTTACTTTTGGACCAGCGGCTAAAAGCAACGAAACGCTCTCTGCGGCCCCCTTTCTAGCTGCTAAAATCAGTGCTGTGTTGCCCACATTACTTTGCATATTTAAGTCTGCGCCCCCCTTGATCAATAGCGCAACCACCCTATACTGGTTATGTTTTGCCGCATACATAAGCGGTGTTAACTCACCAATACAATCGATATCAAAAAGTTTTTGTGTATCCTTTTGGCGCGAAATATCTTTACGCGCCAATTGAGCCCATTGATTTTCCCCCAACCTATTCACCGCTGCACCTGCCCGCAACAGCTTTTATACAACCGCATCATGCCCGCCTTTAGCAGCGTAACTCAAGGCAGACAAGCCATTGCGATTGTACCTATTGATTTCAGCCCCTGCTGCAATCAAATCAGTTACCATGCCACCATGGCCTCGTTTAGCTGCCCGCATAAGCGGGGTGGTTCCATGAGGTGTAGCCTTATTAACCGCTGCACCTGCATGCAATAACTGCTTTACCACTGCATCATGCCCTTTGCTTATAGCGCGAAACAAAGCCGTATAGCCATCTACGGTAAAACCATTTACCTCTGCTTTAGCAGATAACAGCGCCTCCACTACACGATCATAACCTTTCCAGCCTGTTTGCATAAGAGCGGTCAACTTATCTCTATTCTTGCTATTAACCGCTGCACCCTGCTTGATCAAAAGAACAACAACAGGGGCATGACCCGCCAAGGCGGCATACATAAGCGCGGTACTGCCCTTGCTGGTTGTTGCATCAATGGAAGCACCTGCAGCAAGTAATTGATGCACAATAGCAACATGGCCACCGCCAGCAGCTACCATCAGCGCTGTTTCCCCTTGTGCAGTGGATACATTACTATCAACCTTTGCAGCAATAAGTGCAGATACCACTATATCAACACCTCTTTGTGCAGCAAGTAAGAGCTCGGTTCTACCATCATGGGCTTGTATATGGACATTGGCTCCTTGGACAAGCAGCTGGTTTATGATTTCCTTATTGCCCTTGATTATAGCAGCCATCAAAGGGGTTTCGCCAGTAGGTGTACGATGGTCAAGCGCTGCACCAGCCTGAATCAGTGTAGCTACCATGGCTATATTTTCAGACGCTATCGCTTGCAACAGGGCATTATAAGGGGCTTCTTGAGTAACCCAGTCTATATTGGCTCCCGCTTCGATCAACCTGTTTACTACGCCAAGGGTTCCTTGCCGAACAGCCAATTTCAAGGCGGTATACCCTGCTTTATTTTCTAGATCTAGGTTGACTTTCTGCACAATACACTTGTTAAGTGTAGACAGGTCCTCTTCGTAAGCTGCACGCAAACATACCGCTTTCTTTTTTTCCAATGCAAAGGAACTACCAGCTGTTAACAAACAGGCACAACAACCAAGATGGCCATTTTCATAGGCTTTATCTAAAGCTGAGTAACCAGACTTGTTGCGCAAGGCAACCTTTGCACCCCCTTTTAACAATATTTGTATACAATCTAGATTGCTTCCTGCTACAGCCCATAGCAAAGCTGTATTCCCATGGCTATCAGGCAAATTTACCTTTGCCTGAGCAGCAAGCAATTGCTTAATGGTTGCTGAACGGCCATGCATAGCGGCCAATACCAATGGAGACTCTTTATAATGTTTGGTTTGCACATTAACTTTTGCACCTGCTCGAATCAATGTTTCAACAACTTTGTCATGGCCACGACTTGCCGCACAGTAGAGCGCTGTATACCCATCTGGATTTTGACTATTTACCAAAACAATTGCCTGCTTTTTATTGCTGTTGTCTTGGATCGATTGTTTAACTGCATCCACCTGACCAAAATAAGCCACTGACAACCATTTATGTTGATTTTCTTGACGGGCATCCATTGAAAACCATGCCCCCGCCGAAAGTAGCCGACTTACCAACTCCCCATTACCTTGTCGTATAGCCTCACTCAACGTATTAAAACAGAATTTATCCACATAATTGAGCGATGCTGGCTTCTGCTGGTTGAGTAAAAGGGAGACGATAGCTTCGTGGCCATGCACCAAAGCCAATGACACCGCTCAAGCTGGTATTATATTTAATGCCATTACAAATATTCTTACTAAGGAGGATCCTTTGACTACGTCTAATAAAAAAGAGGCTGTAGATAAAAACCATGCAATGGCTACAGCTACATCAAAAGCTTTTGATGTGATTACTGATAATTGGTGTAAGATTCACATAGCTCATAGTTTTCATATTATGCATGCTATCCATGCTATAAATACATCTTTAAAAAAAGTAAAAGATAGGTCTAGTTTGGCTGATGCTTATGAAGCCATTAAGAGGCATCGTGCAATTATTGATCAGTCGGTTCGTGTTATCCAAAAAGGTAATGCTAAACATTTGAAGGAGCTTAATCCTATAGTGTTAGGGAAACAACCTATTTATTTTAAGGACGATGCAATAAAGTCTGATAACAGACAGGTTAATGAACTGGTAGCTGTATTAGAGGGTATACTTAACCATGCTGGTCCGTTGACTACCTATCGGTGTAACGTTTCAGACAAGTTTACATACCAAAAAAGGGCTGATATTGCTAAACAATGTAAAAAAGATATCGACCTAGTTAAAGATCATATCGCGCATAATGATACGCTTGCATCGGCTATCTATGTTGTTAGATCAACTACTAACCTTGTGCTAAATGCGTATAGGGCTTATGAGACATATATGCCTCATCCGGATAAAGCTCATTACAAAGCAACAAAAGAACTGCTTGATAAGCAGGCTACAATGGCTAGCCATAGCTTTAAACAAGCATGCACTATTTTTGATATCATCCAGCAGCATGCGCCCAACCAGGATAAGCAGATTCGTGCACTTTGTGAGCAGATGAGGAAAAACAAAGATCTAGCTTCAAAAAATATTGATATAGATCATGATCTTATCATTGATATAACCGATCATGCTAGCCAGGTTATTGAGAAGACCCGTAGAATAGTCAATAGGCAATATATGACTTTGCATGCGGACCTCCTATCAATGGGCATCTCAAGCTGAAGCTTTAGACTTATTCAGCTTAGCTACCACCTGACCTCTTTTCTTTTTAGCCAGTTCAATGGTTTTTTTATCCTTGGATTGATCAATAATAGAATCTAAAGTAGCTTTAGCTTGAGTGAACTTACCTAAAATGATGTAAATATCAACCATCAATAAAAAGGCTTGGTCTATATAAGGTTTATGTTGAGGGAATTGCTCAATAAGTGCAAATAAAGCCTGTAAAGCAGATTTATATGTTTTTAACTTAAATGCTGTACAAGCTAAGAGATACTGTGCTTCTGCAGCAGTATCGGTATGCAAAGGGGTAGTAGCCTTTAAGAAATGATGCTTAGCATTGGTATGTTCTGCGCGTTGCATGGCTATTTTGCCAAGGTAAAGATGCGCCTGCTGTAGGCTTTCTGTAGGCGCATCTTTAGCATTGTTTAGGATTTGTAAACAAGTAGGTGTGGTAATGGCATAACGCTTTAAGGCAAAACTGGACTTAACCAATCCAACTAAAGTAATATACCAATCCTTGGGATTGAGCTTCATTTTTTTCAATTGCTGGTAACTGTTTAATGCATCTTGCCATTTATGGTTTTGGCAAGCAAAATCTGCCATCCTTAGCCAGGCTTTAGCCTGAAAATCATTAGGAGGGCTATGCGCTACTTTTCTATAGTAGAGCAAAGCTTTATCCATTGCTTGCAACCTATAATAACTCTCTGCCATTAAAAAATGGGCCTCTATAAGCAGTGGACTTTGGCTATGCGTAGTCGCAAAACCAGCAAGCTGCTGTAACGCTTGGTTATATTGTTGAGCATAGAAAAGTGTTTTGACAGTGTTGATGACACGTTGATCTGCATCTTTAGTGAGTTGCTGGGCTACATGTGCATACCTATCTAGATAACCGGCTATCTTTTCAGTGGTTCCTTGTAGGGTACATACTGTCGAGAGTGCCATTAATGCACTTTCTGCCTGGGTATGATTAGGATATTTTTCTAATATCATGATATAATCAGCAGAAGCTTCCTCATATCTTTTTAGATTTTCATAAGCCAATGCTCTTTTCATCCATACATCTGGCTCAAGCTCACCTGCTGTGAGCTCATGTAGGATGCCACTAAATTTTTGAATAGCTGTTTCATAGTCCCCTGTATTGAATAGCATGCAAGCCTCTTGGTAGCGTGCTTTTGCATAATAAGGGGTTGCTGGATGATGATCGATGATCTCTTGTATAGATTGCCGTGCCTGCAGTTGATCGCCTAATGCTTCATAAATAAGGGCTTCTTGATAATGAACATAAGCAGGTTGGTAGGTATAAGCGCTTGCATAGAGCTTAAGTGCTTGCGTGTAGTTTTTATCCACATAATAACAATCCCCTAACCGTAGGGTAGCATCATAATAGGTAGATGCATGGTCTTTTTGGATAATGGTTACATATCGCTCAAAGATTTTCGTTGCTTGGGCATAATTTCCTGTATTAAAATAGGCATAGCCCAGTCCATATAAGGCTTTTTCATAATACAAAACGGTAGCATTATCTTGTTCCATAAACTTATTATAAAATTTTAATGCTTGCTTATAGTCCTGAATAGAAGCAAATGCTTCTGCCATCCAAAAATAAGCTTGGAATAGCAAAGATTGTTTAAAAGAGAAGAGGGTAGACTGCCTTAAATAGCCTATCGCTTCTTCTGCAAGGCCACGGTTGTAGGATTCTAGCGCTTGGTAAAAAAGCACTTTCTGGTTTAATTTTAAAATGGTTTCATTTTTATAGGGAAGTGCAGCTATATAATCCACGGCTAACTGGTAGGCTCTTGTCTTATAGTAACACTTTATTAATAGCGTTTGTGCAATTACAAGATGCTTATCTTCTGGATGGTTTTCAATAAATTGATGCATAAATGCAATGGTAGCGGTAAGGTCACCCATCTGATAGCACAAACCTGCTTGTTTAATCCAAGCTAATGACTGGATTTCTGAATCAAATGGCTGTTTTCTGGCTTGCTCCCATGCTTCTATGGCTGGCTGAATGGCTCCTTTTTGGGCATAAATCAGCCCTATATAGTAGTAGGCGCGTTGGCTTACTGGATCATTTTGATCCAATAAAGGTTGCAAACAAACCAATGCTTCTTCATGCTGTTTGGTTTGATACAAAGCATAGCCCAGTTTAGACTGACTCTCTCTATCCAAGGGGTTAACCGCTGCTAAATAAGATTGATAATGAGCTATTGCGGATGCATATGCTTTTAAAGCAAAGAAAGATTCTGCTATTAAAAGCTGATTTTCTTGGGTAGCAGCGAGCGCTGGATAACGCTGGACATAGGCAATTAACTCTTCAAAACGGCCCTCTTTGTACCAAACCTTTAAAGCAAAGTTTTTAGCAGATACACCATACGTTTTACTTTTGCTTACAGATTTGAGCAATGTAAGGGCATCATCATAATCCCCTTGCTCCAACGCTATGTAGGCCAGTTGAAGCTGTGCAGGATAATAATAAGGGTGGTTTTTATCTTTAATATTCGTGAAAGCGGCTATAGCCTTTGACCAATCTTTTAATTGGAGGTAGGTATGGGCCAATTCATACTGGAAGGCCATTTGTTCTTGAGGCGCTAGTCCATGAGGTTGAATTTTTTCATATACAAAACGGCTCTTATCAAAATCTCCTACTTGGTAAAACAAGTGGGCTAAACGATATCGCACCTTTTCTATGTTAGGACTTTGTGGATAACGCACAATAAAATATTGCAACATAATTTCCACCTGAGGATCTTTGTTTATTAAGGCCAATAGTATAAGATAATAACGGACTTCCTCTTGTTTATAGTTATCACCCTCTAAAATAGCCTCAAAACAGGCTTGTGCAGCTGTATATTCCGCTTGCTCAAAGAGACTGACCCCTTTATTGAAACTATCTGCTGAAGATGATCTAGCTATAACTTTAGCTATAGATGGGTGGTTAAAAGCATCCGTAAACAGTATAGCTACTGTAAGTATAAACCATTTATAATTATAATCTATCTTCCACATCATGCATAAGTTTAAAAATCAATTCTTTTACGATCTGATCATCGGTCATACTACACTCCACCCCTTTTAATTGAAGATCCGCTTCATAGAGATAGGTTATATTCTTCAGGATTTGAGACAAAGTATACTGCTTTAGTGCATGTAAATAATCTTGTACAAAATAGGGAGGTACCTTTATTACTTGTGCAGCCTTAGCAGGGGTTAATGCTTTACTTTCATGTAATAAGAGCAGTTTAGAAAAAAGGCCATATAAAATAGCTATGATTATAAATGGCGATTGATCTTTTAAACTGAATACCGCATGGCTCATGATGGTATAGCTTTTAGGGTAATCTTTTTTCATAATGGCGTTTTGAAGCGCAAAGACATTAAAAGGTTTGTGCGAACCTATGTAATGTATAACCATTTCTGGTGTAATTTCCGTTCCTGGTTCAAGATTGATACGCAATTTTTGTAACTCACTCGCTATTTTGCTTAAATCGGTATCCATATAGGCTTGGATCATCCAAACCGCTTCTTCTGTTATAGAAAGACCTATGTCTGCTACAAAAGCATGGATAAAATCGGGTAGTTGTCGGTCATACAACTTATTGGAAGTTACCAATACCTCTTTCGTTGCCAATGCTTTTCCAAACGCACTACGTCCATCTATGGTTTTATATTTATAGGCAAAGGCTAATAGCGTAGTAGGTTGGGGATGGTTTATATAATCTAACAATAAGCGTTGACCAGCATTGTTTTTTAAATCTGCCATCTCTTGGGCTTCTTTTACCACTACTACTTGCTTAGAGCCACCCATCGGAAAACGGCGTGCTTGCGTAAGCAAGGTTGCCATATTGCATTCCATGCCATAAAAAATAGTCAAATTAAAACTTTGCTCCATAGGGGTAAGGATGGAGCTCTCCATATATTTTATAATTTCATCTATATAATAGGTCTCCTCCCCTTGTATAAAGTAAAAAGGGGTATAGCTAGATTTTTTTAGTGCTTTTAATAGGGTTTCAGCTGACTGGGCCATGGATTATATTGGGTTTATGCGGGTTGTATTATACCCTCTTTAAGCAACAACACCCTATCTGCCCTAGTAGTTAAAGCGGGATTGTGGGTTACTACCACAAAGGTTTGTTTCAAGGAGTTGGTTAATTCGAAAAACAGATCATGTAATCGGGTTGCATTTTCCGCATCCAGACTACCGCTTGGTTCATCAGCAAAAATAATAAAAGGATTATTAATCAACGCCCTAGCTACTGCTATACGTTGTAGTTCTCCACCAGAAGCATCTGCTGGAAAGTGGTTTTTCAGCGAACTAACACCAAGTAAGGAGAGTAGTTCATCTGCTTTTTTTTCTACCTCTTTTTTAGGAAAGTTGCCTAGGTAACCAGGAAGGCAGACATTTTCAAAAAGTGTAAATTCTGGTAACAGGTTATGAAATTGAAAGACAAAACCTATTTTTTTATTCCTAAATTGAGCCAAACCATCCCCTTTTAACCGGGTTAAATCTATACCATCACATACTATGGAGCCACTATCTGGCTGATCTAAAGTAGATAAAAGATAGAGCAAGGTTGTCTTTCCAGCACCAGAAGCGCCTATAATGGCTACCATTTCTCCTGGATAAATGGATAAACTGAGGTGCTGAATAATAGGGGCCTGGTTATATGATCTACAGATGTCCTTAGCAATAAGCATAACGTTAATTTTTTATAGGGTAATTTACTAAATTTTACTTAGAATAGGTTATATGCTTTACAAAAACTTTCACTTTTTTTCGGTTAATTTAGATTTTTATTGTTTAAATTTATAGTTTTATACTACACTAAAGTGGTGTGGTTAATTATTCATTAATCCCGTAACAACTGCATGAAACAACCTAAATTTTTAACTAAAATGAAACCTATATATCAATATATGCATCTATCCATATGTAGTGTATGCTTTATTTTTTTCATACTGAGTGGAGTTTCCGGATGTAAAAACATTCCTTCTAACTCTAAGGATTCATCTCAAGAACAGGCGAATAAGGATCTCGCAAATAACTTACCGTCTTCAACATCCAGTAGCACAGCCACAACTTCCTTAGTAGCAAAGCCCAAGCAGCAGCAGAAACAGAAACAGCAGAAGAAGCAGCAGCAGCAGAAGCAACAGAAACAGAAGAAAAAAAGAAGATCCAATAGAAAATACAACATGCACGCATAATAAATGTACAAAGTGTGCTAATGATTCTTTTCATGAAGCTACCTTGTTTGGATCTAATACGCAGCTATGATACTGTTCAAAATGTGGTGAGATTAAAAAAAATCCATGTATACTGTGTAACAAAGATTGGAACAGTAAAGATCTTAAGATAATAGTTCAACCAGAAACTAAATACAAAAGTATCACTTGCGACTTTTGTAGCACCATACAAAATGAATTCGATTGTAAGAAGGACTTAAAATCTAGCCCAAGGCTATTTGGGGGTGAAGGGGCTACCCTATCGCTTGCTTTAGTTACATCTGTAGCCTCTTTACCCTTAAATAACGGTTTGCAACCTAATTTCTTTAAAAAGAACCAGCGATAGAAGCTGGTTATGGAAAAAACGAATAACCCCATAAGCATGGCATAACCAGACTTAAAGATCAAATCTCTAAAAAAGATAGCCATCAATTTGCTGGTTGAAAACCTACCATATAACACAATACCTACCACTATACCAGAATCAATAGTAGAAGCCACCAGTAGACTTATAAAATTACTCATATGAAAATTATACCTAGCTTTAAGCTTGCTAAATAGGGTTATCCCAACAGATACAGATAGTAATACAGCAGCCAGAGAGCCCGGCACCATTAAGTGTATAGGTATCTTATGTATCGTATACCGCATACCCCAGCATAATAACGTATATACCACTAAGCAACCAATGATTAGCGCTAGTGTCGCCTTCTTTTTATACCAGTGTGCCATTATATTTGCAATAGATGCCATAGAGACATATATCAAAGAGCAGACGATTAATTTGTTAGAAAGATTTAACAATCCAGTTAGTGTAAAAACAATTACAGCTAAAAAAGCGTACAGTTTTTTCATGGTTTTTATTTTTCTTCTTCCAGTATAGGTTTAGATGTATCATCCCCCTCAGCCACTGCTGAAACCGCTGGTTTGTCCTTCGGTTCCACCTTGTTTAAGTTGATTGACTTTTGATCTTCCTTGAGCTTAGCTAAGTTTGGACTTAGGACTACTTTTGATGGTTTTACATTTTTAAGGGCAACCGATGATAGAAATGTAAAAAACAGCAACAAGCTGACCAAAACCCATGTAGCTTTTTCTAAAAAATCAGCCTTTTGATTGATACCTATACGCTGTACAGGAGCTGCACCCCCGCCATAAGCCGTAGTTTTTTCTTTAGGTTCTTGAAGTATAATAATGCCAATAAGTAAAATAGATACAATGACAATCAGTATAGTAAGAAAGTTAAATAAGGACATAGTTAAACATTATTTTTTAGCGTATTAATTATATCCACAAAGTACGATTTTTTTTCTGGATATTTCAATAATAGGCGGTTATAAATTTGAATAGCACTGAGGTATTTTTTTTGTTTAACCATCAACTTCGCTAATGTCTCTGTTATCGATCGATCATCTAACGCAGTCTGTTTTTCAGAAAGATCAATAGTAGCCTCTACTTTTGATGACAAAACCTCTCCAAAAGGGTCAAACTGTAAGCTTTTGTTTAGCACCGCATCAATGATAGCAAATTGTTTAATACTCTTTTCATTGGTACTGGGTTGTAAAGATTTTTTAGTAATAAGTTCTAGATAGCTATTGGCAAAGCACTCTTCGTCTTGTGATCGTTTAATTTTGAAACTGGTTTTTATATTCAAGGGTTCAAGTTTGTTGTCTAGCCATTTTTGCAGATGCAATTGATCAGTAGCATAAATAGTAGCCCTTTTTACCGCATCTTGCATCTCTTGCTCATTATGATAAGCGATTCTAGCAAGCAGGGCATAGGCTAAAGAAAAATAAGGGTAATCCTTAATAAGGGCTTCAAGGGAGGATTTGTCTTTTGACGAAAACCCTATTTGTTGTCCTAATAATTTTAATAATTTTTGAACTTGCATAAAGATAAATCTTCGGGTACTACCAATTATTATCTATAGATTGGCTAAAAATATGATCTACGATTTCACGCATAATCTCCTTAACCAACTCATTTTCCTTTGATTCTTTATATGCATCAGCATTTAAATCTTTACTGGCTGAAAATAGTTTTTTCTTAAATGAAAACTCCTCACTCAATCTATTTATATAAGAAACTTCTACGGTTATGGTCAATCGTTGTACCTCTTGAAGGGTATCGTTATGCTTGCCTTCTGCACTAAAAACAGAGGTATATACGAAGGATTTAATGGTTCCTTCATACTGCAGGTCTCCATTTTGGCTTTCTCTAGTTAAAGGAGTCTCGCGTAAGATTCTATTCTCAAGCTCTGTTGTAACCATTTTATATGCATCTAATGGGCCATCCGAAACTTCTGTATAAAACTCCTGTATAGAAAAGGTTTGTAAATCAGGCGAAAGCATAATACCTGAAAAAGTAAAAATTCCACAGGATTGCAACCATAATAGAGTGGAAAAATATAAATTATTGCGTAAACTGATTTTCTTCAATAGCATATTGTTTAATTTTTCGGTACAACGTCCTTTCTGAAATACCTAAATCAGTAGCCGCATGCTTACGGTTACCATGGTTCTTTTCGAGCGATTTATAGATGAGCTCTTTCTCTTTAGCTTCAATAGAAAAATTTTCTATGCTTTTATTTAGGATACCTTCTTTAGCCTCTATGGTCTCGTGTTTAGCTGGTTTAATAGCGTTATTACTGCCTAAAAAGCGTACCTGGTCAGAAAAATTTACCGGATTTTGAACCACCCCAGGCCCTACAAATTTAAATATAAATTCTTTTAATTCACTCATATCTTTTTTCAAATCAAAAAGCATAGCGTATAAAAATTCTTGCTGAGGCAACTCACTACCTGCCCACCTTTTATAGAGTACAGGTAACATATGGTTGGGGGCTTTGGGCAAATAGGTAGTAAGTACTTCTGGTGTTACTACTTCTACTGCTGAGAGTAAAGAAATTTGTTCTACAATATTTTTGAGCTGACGAATGTTACCCGGGAAGGGATAGGTTAATAACAGTTCTTTAGCAGGAAGGGTTAATGTTAGGGGTTTTACTCGATATTTAATGGCAAAATCAATAGAAAATTTATGAAACAATAGTATAATATCGGAACTGCGTTCTCGCAAAGGGGGTATGGAAATAGGAACGGTATTGAGTCTATAGAACAGATCTTCTCGAAAACTTCCTTGTTTTATGGCTTGCAATAAATCTACATTGGTAGCTGCCACCACACGAACTTTTGTTTTTTCTACTTTAGAAGAGCCAACTTTAACATACTCCCCATATTCTAAGACACGTAAAAGCTTGGTTTGTGTACTTAAGGGCATGTCACCTATTTCATCTAGGAAAAGGGTACCGCCATTGGCTTCTTCAAAATATCCCCTCCTGCTTTCTATGGCCCCCGTAAAAGATCCTTTTTCATGACCAAAGAGCTCTGAATCTATGGTGCCTCCTGGTATAGCTCCGCAGTTAATGGCTATAAAGGTATGATGTTTACAGGGACTTAGTGCATGGATAATTTTTGAAAAAGACTCTTTCCCTG
This sequence comes from Amoebophilaceae bacterium, assembly GCA_019744995.1. Taxonomy (GTDB): domain Bacteria; phylum Bacteroidota; class Bacteroidia; order Cytophagales; family Amoebophilaceae; genus Cardinium. The sequence goes on along the minus strand of JAIETQ010000075.1, from coordinate 7,190 downwards.
TGCCATTTTCACCCGTAATTAAAACAGAAAGATCCGTAGAAGCAACCTGCATAGCTATTTGAATAGCTCTATTTAAGGCAGGGGCATTGCCAATAATATTGAATCGCTGTTTAATAGACTGTAGCTCCTCTTTCATCATAAAAACCGGGGCTAAACCGTTGAATAGGATCTACCAAAAAGGGTGGCTGCATTACAATCTGTAACCCATACCTCTACATAATCTCCTATTTGATGTGTCTCCTTTGGAAATACAATAATCTTATTTTGCTCATTTCTACCCTGAAAGAAATCTGCTGATTTTTTAGAATACTTTTCAATTAATACCTTATGTGGTTGGTTCATATGGCGCTGGTGATGGGCTAAGGTATGCTCCCGTTGTTTAGCTATAATTTCACTGAGCCTACGTTTTTTTACAGCCTCTGGCAGATCATCTGGATACTTTCTGGCCGCTAAAGTACCTGGCCGCTCAGAATAATAGTACATAAACGCAAAATCATATTGCACGTGATCCATTAAAGAAAGGGTATCTGCATGTTCCTCCTCGGTTTCTGAACAGAATCCTGCAATGATGTCAGAAGAAATGGCACAATCTGGGCCTAAGATAGCTCTAATGGCCTCCACTTTCTCTAGATACCATACTCGATCGTAGGTACGCTTCATAAGCTTTAGTATACGACTATTTCCGCTTTGAACTGGCAAGTGAATATGCTTACATATGTTGTTATACTGTTTGATGGTATAGAGCACCTCGTCGGTAATATCTTTAGGGTGAGAGGTAGAAAAACGAACCCTCAAATTAGGGTCAATATCAGCTACCATAGCGAGTAGCTTGGAAAAATTAACCCGTTTTTCCGCACCTGTTAAGCGCTCTTGAGCGGGATGCCAGTCATAGGAATCTACATTCTGACCGATAAGGGTAACCTCTTTATACCCTAGGTCAACTAATTTTTGAGCTTCTCTGACAATAGAATAAGCATCTCTACTGCGTTCACGCCCTCTGGTAAAGGGGACCACACAAAAAGAACACATATTATTGCATCCTCTCATAATAGAAATAAAGGCGGTTACCCCATTGGAATGTAAGCGAACGGGTTCAATGTCATCATAGGTTTCCTCTTTCGATAGAAAGGTGTTAATGGCTTTATGCCCCCTATCTACTTGATGAATTAAATTAGGCAGATCTCTGTAGCTGTCTGGACCGGCTACTAAATCAACCACTTTTTCTTCTTCTAACAGCTGGGTTTTGAGTCGTTCTGCCATGCAACCCAATACCCCTACAATAAGATCAGGACGACTTATCTTTTGTTGATTAAACAGCAATAATCTATTGCGGATGGTTTGTTCTGCTTTATCTCGAATGGCACAGGTATTGATAAAAATAAGGTCTGCTTCTTTATAATCTTTGGTGAGTATAAAGCCTTCCTTAAGCATAATAGAGGCTACTACTTCACTATCAGCTGTATTCATCTGACAGCCATAGCTTTCTATATATAGCTTCCGAGTTAAAATATGCGCTTGGGTAGCCATCGTATTATCTCCTATTCTCTCAGTTTGTTCCATCTTTAATTGCATAAAACACCCATAAGCACCAACTATTTTTTTGTTTTTAAGTCAGTGGCTATGTGAATATCATCTTTAAAATTAACCGTTCTTCCATGTGCGCCAGCATAGGCGTCAAACACATTCAGTAAATACCAAGCCGCTGCAATCATCGTAAAAAGATCACGTGTTCGTTTACATTCTTTGATACGTTTTTGGGTAAATAGATCCGTAGGAAGGTCTTCTTTTTTTTCTGTAGCTTTAACCCTTATAAGACTTGTTCGCTCATGGTGATTCATTTCCTTATTTTCTTTATAAATACGAACCCCTAAAAAAATAAAACCTAAATAGAAACAAGGTACCTTCCAATAGGCTTTGTTATAGATTTGTCCTAAGCCAGGAACAATCATAGAAGCAAGCCAAGTGCATTGTACCATAGCATTGGTTTCCATTACTGTAGGCAGCCGCTGTTCTTTCTGCAAAGCATCAGCAGCAGGGGTCATGGGCATAGAGGCCCCTGGAAGATTGGTGTTAAAGGTTGGAGCGGGGGTATCGGGTATAAAAGAACCTTCAGCTGCTTGACTCGGCTGATAACAACAAAAAAAACCTGCCATGGTTAACCAAAACGTATAAAAAGCCTTCATGTTTTTTTTATAGGTAATATACAGGAAACAATTCTTTCTAATTCTGAGTCAGAATCAAACATAATTTTAATCTCTCCTTTTTTCTTAGCATCTACTTTAATAGAAACTTTGGTATGAAACTGCTCTTCTAACTGTATAGTAGTATTTTTTACGATAGACTTAAACTCATCACTAATTTGCATGGTAGGATGGATTTTAGCTACATCTTTAGCTGCTAACGTTTGAACCAATCGCTCAACTTCTCGTACAGAAAGAGATTTTTCTATAATCTGCTGTAAGCAGGTCAATTGTTTTGCTGGATCATTTAAATTAATTAGCGCCCTTGCATGGCCCATAGAAATTTTTGCATCTCTAATCGCAATTTGAATATCAGGTGGCAATCGAAGCAATCGAAGGTAATTGTTTACCGTAGTTCTATCTTTTCCAACGCGTGCGCCTAACATTTCTTGGGTTAAGTTACATTCCGTTAACAACCGTTGGTAGCTTAATGCAATCTCAATCGCATTCAAAGATTCTCTTTGAATATTTTCAATAAGCGCCAGTTCCAACATTTGTTGGTCATCTGTGGTACGTACATAGGCGGGTACCTCTGTTAACCCAGCTAACTCAGCTGCACGAAAACGTCGTTCTCCGGCTATTAACTGATAGCTCTTATGGGTCAATTTACGCACCGTAAGGGGTTGTATAATCCCATGTACCTTTATAGAATCGCTTAACTCCTCTAGGGTTTCTTGCTTAAAGGTTTTTCTAGGTTGAAAAGGGTTAACGACAATCAACGAGATAGGAATCATCTTGAAAAAATTACCATTAGGACACCAAGTTTCGTGCGTATTATAATCTTTCAATAAAGCTCCTAACCCTCTGCCTAGTACACTTTTTTTGGTATCTTTCGTAGGAGGATGCATGATGGATCAAACAGTCATTTATTAATCTTTAGCAATTATTTCTTCAGCAAGACTTAGATAACTAAGCGCGCCTTTACTATCTGCATCATAAATTATAGCAGGCATGCCAAAACTAGGCGCTTCGCTGAGTTTAATATTTCTTGGAATAATGGTTTCAAAAACCATACTTTGAAAGTTTTTTTTCACTTCTGCAACAATTTGGTTGGCTAGACGCAACCTGATATCATACATAGTCATCAAAATACCCTCTATTTCTAGGTTAGGATTAAGCCTAGATTGAATAATTTTAGTGGTATTTAACAATTTCCCTAATCCTTCTAAGGCAAAATACTCACACTGGACAGGAATAATCAAGGCATGTGCAGCAGTAAGCGCATTTATAGTTATTAAACCTAAAGAAGGAGCACAGTCAATAATGATAAAGTCATACATGGAAAGAATGGGCTTGAGACTTTCTCGTATGCGTCCTTCCCTATTCTTAAAACTTACCATTTCTACTTCTGCTCCAACTAAATTGATATGTGAAGGCAAGAGATCTAAATTGGGTACACTAGTCGGTTTAATCAATAATTGAGGATTCACGGATTCTATAATACATTCATACATACTATGCTCCACATCTTCTGGTTTTATACCAACGCCAGAGCTTGCATTTGCCTGAGGATCCAGATCAATCAATAATGTTTTTTTTTCTAACACAGCAAGACTAGCTGCTAAATTTACAGCCGTAGTAGTTTTGCCAACTCCTCCTTTTTGATTTGCAATTGCTACAACCTTTCCCATAAACGCCTCTATTTATTTGTATAAAATTTCATAAATATTTTACCCGTTTTATACCTTATTTTTTCTAGACATCATTGTTACTTTACTGTCTATTTACTACTACAAAACCGCCACGCTTTGCGCCGAATTACGCACACTTATTAACTAAACAATTTATAAAAAAATAGAGCTATATCAAAGTCAAACTTTTCTTTTATAGCAGGAATAATTGCATCAACTGTTGCTAGTATGGTTGGCATTAGGATGGATTTCTTCCTTTAAGGCAACTAAAAAGGAGCGCAGCTGATGCAGTCGTTGCACGATGTCTGCAGGGCTAATAGCAGCAGTAACACTACGCTGCTGTATAACCTTACGGGCACCCGCCAAACTGTATCCTTTTTCTTTGACTAAGGTATAGATATATCCAAATTGAGCTATATCCTCCTGGGTATACCTTCGAACGCCATTTTTGTTTTTATGAGGTCGAAGTATACCTTCAAATGTTTTTTCCCAAAAACGTATCAATGAAGGGGCTACAGCAAATTTTTCTGCTACTTCATGAATGGTAAAATATTTTTTCTCCAACGTTAAAAATTAGAACAAAGTGCCTGGGTTTGACCAGCAGCTTGCTTACGTACATCCTCATATTCCTCAGGTGTTAACTCTCCTGCAAAATACTGCATCGGATCCACAAGATTTCCATTGCTATAGACAGCATAATGAAGATGCGGAGCGGTTGAATCACCAGTATTGCCAACCGTACCAATTTGTTGCCCTCTAACCACTTTCTGCTGCTCACGAACGATTATCTTATGCATATGCGCATAGAGGGTTTTATACCCATGGCCGTGCTCAATTAACATATGATTGCCATATGATTTTTTAGAACTTTTTACAGATTTAATATAACCATCTGCAGCGGCATAAATAGGTGTACCAAGCGGAGCGGCAAAATCAACTCCTGGATGCAGTTTATGTATTTTATATATCGGATGGAGGCGCATACCAAAAGGAGCAGATATCCTTTTTAAATGTTTTTTAGACAACGGAGGCAAAGTAGGTATAGACTTTAACCGACTAGCCGTTTTTCTGGCAACACTGAGCAAGTAGTCAAAAGATTTTTTTTGGATCGTCAACTTATTGGCTAATCGATCTACTTTAGACAATGTTTGGGCAATAAGTGTTTCTTTGCCCAAATGGGCATATTTATCTACTCCCCCTATCCCCGCATTTCGTTCTGCAGGAGAAAGCGGAGAGGTGTTCAATAAGACCCTATAAAGGGTATCGTCTCGCTCTTGTAAAACAGCCAATAGGGATATACTCTTATCTAATTTTTCTTGTATCACCTGATAGTAAGACTTAAGCTTTGCATTGTCTTCTAATAACTCTGCTTCTTTAGGAGAAATAAAACGCCCATTATAGTACTTAGCTATACCAATAGCTAAGCCAAAAGCAGCTATTAGAAAAACAAAACTACGCATTAAAAAAGTCACTACAGAGATCCTTACTGGCTCATAGCTACAGGTGGCATGATTATAATAATACTTTTTTTTAGGCATAAATATAACGTTGTCTCTTTTTCAAAAAAAGCAAAATACCCTTACAATATATGAACTTTGTCATTAAAAGACAAATTACACTCCTATACAACAAATATTCCCTTGCCAGGAGTTAGTTAACATCTGTTCAATGATTAGGTTAAAAACCAAATGGTATTTTGCTTATATTGAAAAAGAAAATTTTCTGTACTTTTTTCGATTAAAAAACAACGCAACATTTTTATGCAAATTTTACACCACCATAATCTGCAACCATTAAATAGCTTTGGTGTGCCCGCATGGGCTGAACATTATATACCACTCTATACCATCAAAGATATAGCAGATTTTTTAGCTACCATAAAGGTTAGCAACCATAATTTATTCATCTTAGGAGGAGGAAATAATACGCTATTCGTAGGAGATTTTTATGGGTATATAGTGCATGTTCTCCTACGGAACATAGAAGTTATAGAGGAAACCAGCTCCAAAGTACTCGTCAAAGCTGCTGCGGGGGTCAATTGGCATGAGTTGGTTTTATTTTGTGTAGAAAAAGGATATGGAGGTATAGAAAATTTATCCTTGATTCCAGGGACAGTGGGCGCTGCCCCCTTACAAAATATAGGCGCTTATGGTGTAGAACTTCAAGATATCATCCATAGCGTGGAAACTATTGAATTGTGTAGTGGAAAAAAAAGAAGTTTCAGTGCAGCATCCTGTGCATTTGGATATAGAACCAGTATTTTTAAGACCACCTTACGTAACCAGTATTTGATTACCGATATCGTTATAACCTTACATAAAGAAAAAAAATTTTGCATAACCTATGGGGGTATAGCAGAAAAATTAGCAGCCATGGGGGTTAAAAACCTATCCTTTAAAGCAGTCAGCGAGGCCATTATTGCACTGCGTAAGGAAAAACTACCAGACCCTGCTATTTTAGGCAATGCCGGAAGTTTTTTTCAAAATCCATGGGTTCCTGATAACCATTATCAACTACTCAAACAAGCGTATCCTTCATTGATTGCTTTCCCTACGCATCATCAAGGCCTAACTAAAATTTCAGCGGCTTGGCTTATAGAAGAAGCAGGATTTAAAGGACTCAGAACAGCGCATGTAGGGGTATATGACCTACATGCATTAGTCTTGGTCCACTATGGAGGGGGAACAGGTAAAGAGATACTAGATCTAGCCCATCGCATTCAGCAAAAAGTAGCCGATATGTTTAACATCAAACTTATACCGGAGGTAGGTATTATAGGTAGCCATATCCCATCAACCACTGCGTTTTTTTAGGTTTATGTAATTGCCTCAACAACGTAGCGATACAACCTACACAGGTAGCCAATATAGATATATACCAAAAAGTATGCTTAATGATATAGGGTAGATCATCAGTAGCCGTGTCACTATCAGGAAAATGTGCAACATAATAATGTATACATACACAGAAACTATTATGGAGAAAGTGCTAAAACATGACCAAGGAGATATTACCCGTACTATGGTATATGTAACCAGATAATAAACTAAATCCAAATACCACAATGGCGTGGTAAAAAGAAGCGTGTATCAGAGCAAACAAGAGGGAAGTAATGAGGATGGCCAGATAAGGCCGATTGGTATACCCTAGGATTATAGGTTGCAAAATGCCTCGAAATAGCAATTCTTCCCCTATACCAGGAAATATAGCAAAAAGCAGTATACCTCTCCATAAAAAGTAGGCCAAACTATCCGTATGCGCAATAGCGTCTAGATCTGGCGACATGACACCAGGTGGCAATGTAGTTATATATCTTGCT
>JAIETQ010000044.1 GCA_019744995.1 Amoebophilaceae bacterium | reverse complement strand
AAAATCCACCAGGAGATCAGAATCATGCAGAGGTGATTTCCGTCACAGAAAATTGCAAGAGGCTCAAGATCATTAAAATAATTTAAGTACACAGAGATGCAAGGGGAACAAGATTATGTATGGGTGACCAATAACTTTGCTAAAAAAGCATTCCCTCAAAAGGGACTTTTTGTAAGTGCCATTCGCTTTACCTTAGTACCCACAGCTGATGATAAGGCCGTAGAGCAACAATTACGTTCCTATTTTTTACGTCATCTGCCGGATACCGATGATAAGCAATCGCTGGGCTTATTTAATTTGGCAGCACATGCGCATAAATTTCATGCTTTTTTTAAAAATTTAACCATGGGCAGCTGGATTATAGGTGTTTGTTTTTTAATAACCGGTATAGTGGGCATTACCAATATGATGTTGGTAATGGTTCAAGACCGCAGACAAGAGTTGTCTATTCGTAGGATATTAGGGGCTAGCTCTAGGGAAATTGTAGCCATGATTCTGTGGGAGGCGCTTATAGTAACTTTTTTAGCTGGTTTATTGGGTTTACTAGGTGGTTATACCCTCTTGTATCTATTGAATAAGTATGTTGTTGCTTTATTGAAAAACTATTATATGACTCCTTTGAGTTGCTCCTTTAAGTTTATCTTAAGGGGATTGGGGTTTATTTTGCTGTCGAGTGGCGCAGCTGTTGTCTATCCAGTGATTCGGGCGCTTAAGATTAGGCCGATAGAAGCGCTAAATGATAGCCTATAAGATTGTAAAAGACCGCAAAGCATCCAGCGCACTTTGTTTCCTGCGGTGCTTAAATCCTCACATACAGTAGTATGCTCGGATTCTGCGCTCCTCGGAGCCTTGTGCGCTAGCGCTTATCGGTCTTTTGCCTATGGATTGAGTTTTGGGGGCTTTGTATGTTATATTAATTTGCTTATGTTTGGGTGTTCCTATGTACTAGAGTTATTGTATAACCTTAAAATGTATAAACTAAGAACTTTTTTAACAGGTTTTGGGGTAATGTGGGCCATGATGGTGCTGGTCTTATTAGAAGCCGCTTCGGTTGGTTTTTATAAGGGTATGGCAGCAAAGTTTAAGCTAAACGTTCAACAGTATATGCGCATTTATCCAGGTTATATAGCCACAGGTCCGGTTAGATTAACAGAAAATTTGGCCACACTTTTAGCCCATCATGTGTGCGAGTGTGAGGTGGTAGTACCTATATTTTGTAACCACCATCCCCTTGTTTATGATCAAAAAAGCTACTCAGTGGATATATTTGGCATACCTACTGGGTATGCCAAAGTAGAGGGTTTAACCTTAGACAGCGGACGTTGGTTTACCCAACGGGATGGGTTACAAGATGAGCCCATCTGTATTTTAGGCTCAAAAGTGCAAACAGAAATGTTTGGCACAAGATCTGCTTTAGGTAAATATATACTTGTTGGTAGCCAATTGGTTTGTGTAGTAGGTGTGCTCGCAGCCATGGCGGGTAGCCATGACAATAATTTATTTATACTACCGACTGTGTTTAAAAGATTATTTCCAGAAAAACATGAACAGGTCGATCATATGGTATGTCAGTTAAAACCTAATGTCGATGCCAATCAATTAGAAAAAAAGATACGTAACTATTGCGCCAAACAACTTAACTTTGACCAGGTCAATAAGGTTGCGATGTATATTGAGAATCCCTATAGAGTCAGTAAGACTTTTAAACTGCTTTTTAAGGTTATACAAGGTTTTATTTGGTTTATTACCGGTTGTTTTTTGGTGAGTGGAGTAGTAGGTATTAGTAACATGATGTTGGTGGTCGTTAGAGAGCGTACACCAGAGTTTATTATACGGAAAATATTGGGCGCTAGTAATGCCAGTATTATAAGATTGATCTTATCAGAGTCGGTCGTTATCAGTATGTTGGCTGGTCTGTCGGGGATGGGTATTGGTTTAGCAGCTATTCGATTGATTAATACCTGCTTATCGGTTACGATGGCAAAGCAGCAGATAGCCATGTTTGAATTTCATCTTACCACAGCTTTAGTTGCTTTAATTATATTGATATTAGCTGGTTGCGTGGCTGCTATTATTCCGATAAAAAGAGCCATCTGCATTCAGCCTATAGATGCTTTAAATTATAAATAAAATGCGTAGACTTATTAAGTTGTTGTTTATTTCATCTGTCGTGGGTGTAGGGTATGTTGCTTATTCCAGGGGATATATACCACAAGAACGTTTGCCAGCATGGTCTTTACTGAAATGGAATGGTTTACCTAAAGAAACTTTTAAAACAACACTACCCATTCAGCGAAATGTAGTTCATAAGAAAGTTTTTGCTGGTACCCTGGTACCATCTAAAGAAATTCAATTAGAAGCACATATTAGGGGGGTTATAGATAAATTGTATGTAAGTGTAGGGGATTGTGTAGAAAAAGGGGCTGCTGTTGCCCGTATTAAGATATCCCCTAATACCCAGTCTATGGAAAAAGCAGAAAGTAATGTGCGTATTGCTGCTATTACCTTAGCAGAAACGAGAAAAAAGTATTTGAGAAACAAACAACTTTTTGATAAAAAAATGTTAGCTAAAGAAGCCTATGAAGTTTCCTTGGCCAGCTGGAAAGAAGCCCAAGAAAGATATCTTTCAGCTACTAAGCAGTTGGAAATTATTCAGTCTGGTTATACTAAATCTCAAGGTTTTAGTGCCAATGTGGTTAAAGCTACGAGTCGAGGTACCATTTTAGATCTCCCCGTTAAAGAAGGTGGTCCAGTTAAAGGCACCAGTGATCAAACCAATGGAACAGTGGTCGCTGTAATAGGGGATATGACCGATTTTCTATTTAGAGCTCAAGTAAGCGAATTAGATGTGGTGCATCTCCGAAAAGGAATTGCTTTTGATATTGTATTAAATGCTTCTAAAGCAGATAAGTTTCAAGTAAAATTAACTAAAATAGCACCTAAGGCCAATGAAGAAGCTGCTAAAAAAGGAGAAGTAAAATTTGACATAGAAGGGTTTGTACTCCATCAAAAAAAATCCAATACTATCCTTCGTTCAGGCTATGTAGCTTTGGCAGAAATTGTGCTAGAACAGGCTAACAATGTATGGACGATTCCAGAAAAGCTTATCCAAATGGAAGGCAACGATTGCTTTGTATGGTGTTTAGAGGGAGGTAAGAAAGTGAAAAAAAATGTGGTATTGGGGTTGTCTGATGGCTTTTATGCAGCCATTAAAAGTGGGGTTACAGCAACAGATCAGCTTATTGTAGAAGAATAGCATGATTAAAATTGAGCGTTTGTATAAATCTTATCAAAATGGTAATAACACTAGGTTGGTATTGAATGGCATAGATTTTCGACTAGAGAAAGGAGAGCTCGTAGCGCTAATGGGCCAGTCTGGTGCGGGTAAATCTACGTTGTTACATATTATTGGCCTATTGGATAATTATGATCGAGGCAATTATTACTTAAATGGGATACACATAAAAAATCTTTCTAGCAAACAAGCGCATCTCTATAGAAGCCAATTGATAGGGTTTGTTTTTCAGCGTTTTTACTTAATCCCATTTAAAACGGCTTTGGAAAATGTAGCGTTGCCTTTGTATTATCAAGGTATAGAAAAACAAGAACGAGATAAACGCGCATTGACTATGTTAGAAAAGGTAGGGCTAGCTACACATGCCTACCAGAAACCCTATGCGCTTTCTGGTGGGCAACAACAAAGGGTGGCTATTGCTAGAGCACTTGTAACAGCACCTCCTTTGATTTTAGCAGATGAGCCAACAGGAGCACTTGATAGCAATACTTCTCACGAAATCATGGCTTTATTAAAAGAAATGAATAGAGAGGGCAATACCATTTTGATTGTTACTCATTCATCACAGGTAGCACGACAGTGTCATAGTATTCAAGAAATTGTGGATGGACAAATTGTTTAGTAAAGAATTATAGTACAATGATTGCATTACAAAGATGGTTTAAGAAATTTTATTTAGGATTTTCCCTCTATATCATTGCTGTATTCGATGGTCATAGTAGGGTGTATGCTAAGGCTCAAGCTATTTCCTTGCAAGAAGCCGTACAAATTGCTTTGAAAGAAAATTTAGATATTGGTATATTTGAAGTTCAAAGGAAAAGTTTTGTATTGCGTCATAGGTTATCTAACCTACATACATGGCTGCCTAAGGCAAAATTTTCCTTGATTCACAAGCATTTATGGGAGAAAGAAAATACAAAATTTTGTTTAGAATCATGCCCCATTTTGGATGTACACTGGAATTTAGGAGCTATTACCGATAAACTATTTGATACTAAAATAGGCTATAAAGAAAATGTAGTCCATCAATTAACCACTAACCATTTAGTAGAGGAAAAATTGAAAGAGGTCGTTAGTGCTTATTATAAACTAGCTTTAGCGCAAAAAAAATGGGAAGTTTCAACTACTGCGCTCCAACTAGCTGTGGCTAACTTAAAAAAAGAAGAAGCTCGATTAAAGTTAGGTCTTATCTCTAAGATAGACTATATAGAGGTTGATCTGGCTCTAAAAAAAATAAAATTAACAGGGTTAGAGCAACAAGAGGATCTTAGAGAGAAACGTAGGGTTTTTAATTTGCTTTTAAACCGACCATCTAACGAGGAAACGATGGTTGTATCCAACATGGTTATGAAACCGATATGGGAGATGCTTCCCAATGGCTCCAAAAAAATGGTGGATTTGGAATTGGCTATACAAAATAAGCAAGTAGAAATAGCGCGTACTAAATTAAATAAGTCTAGGTGTGCCCTGCTTTCCTGTTTGGGTATGTCTGGTAGGTTTGCTTCAGATGGTTATGCTTATAGTTTTGAAAATAAAAATTGGAATAAGCATGATAAGCATGCCCAATCTTTAGCTCTAGGCTTAACCTTTACATTAGATTTGGCTCATTTACTGCTTATGCCTAGCCATGTTAGGTTAGCCAAAATGGAATTAAGTCAGGCCAGCCTAGCGTTAGCTAAACAAAAGGCAGTAGCACAGACCCATGTAGAAAATAAAAAATGGACTTATCACCATGCTAAGGCCATGCATACTCTTGCAGAAGCACAGCTTAATGTGAGCAAACAAAAACTAGCCTTGGTAAAAGAACGCTATAGACTCAATCAAATTGAATTACTTAAGGTACAGCAAGCCCAAGAAGTGGTGCAGCAGGCAGAAATTGCCCGGCTAGAGTACGCATTTAAAGTCAAAGAAGCAGAGTTTAATCTTTATCAATTGATAGGTATATTTTATTAGTTCATAAGACAAAGATGCTAAAAGAAAGAATCTTACATCACTTGGTGGTGCAGTTAAGTAGGGGGGGGCTTTACTTTTTGTAATGGGTATGGCAGCGTCATCTACTTATGAGGAAAATCTTGCTGCCCATCGCTTAGTTTTTCATAAAATTACTAAAAAAGTACAAAAATCGGTAGAGCTGTCTACTCTATTACCTTTAGATAAAACTTCAGACCTAGAAGGGCTTTTGTTAAAGAGAAAAGTGGCTTATCAAGCTATTAACACCTTAAAGGGTTATACGGTACAGGTTTATATGGGCAATAGCAAAACAAGAGCTTTGCAAATCCAAGAAAAGGTTAGTCCGTTTATAGCTCCACATCTTCCTAAATTTCAATATCGAGAACCTAATTATACCATTCGTTTTGGGTTTTTTTCTGATAAATTAGAGGCTTATTTTATCTATTTAACTTTAATAAAAAGGTTTCCTACAGTTATCATTTGTCCTTCTGTTATCCCTAAAGCAGCCTATGAGGCTCAAACATCTTCTACTACTGCTATAGCCGCAACGCTTACCTGTTTGGCTCCTTGTTCCAACAGCACTTTCGCACAAGAAGCTAAAGTAGCACCTGTCGTAAGGATATCATCGACTAGGAGCAGATGTTTATCCAAGATTAGGTTGGGTTGAGGTATAGTGAATGCATCTTTTAGATTGGTGATGCGTGTTTCTTTCTTTTCTTTGGTTTGAGAGGGGGTATTGCGGATGCGTTTTACACAGGTTAAATCAATGGGTATGTGGAGTGCTGCTGAAAGGCCTTGTGCAAAAAAATCACTCTGATTATACCCTCTTTGTTGCAATCTTTTTTTGTGCAATGGAATAGGTATAATAGCATCTATGGTTTCAACCCAACCATCATTATGCCATATATTACCACATTGCATGGCTAGAAACCTTCCAATTTTAGGCTGATTTTTATATTTCATTGCAAAAAGTACTTGCTCTAGTAGGCTTTGTTTTTTTAATTTATAGAGCGCCAGCCCATAAGTGATGGGTATAGCTGGTATAAACCGATGGGTAATTGGATTGTCTCTTAAATCAGGGTAATCAGTTTTTGGAAAACTATGCAGGCAGATGGTACAAATGAATAGCTCTCCTTGGACTAACTTGTTTTTACACCCCGAACAGATAGGAGGAAAAATAAAATCTAGTAAGTTGGCTAAAAATGATTTGATATCCATATACTATTAATATATAACAAAATACTTAATAAACCTGAAAATTTTCTTGTTTATGCTTGTATTTGTGCAAGTTTTCATTAAATTAAGATTGTTAGGCAGTAGTAGATTTCGGCACCTATAAATTTGCATTTAATATGAATTTTAAAAAACATATAGTTTATAAGGCTTTTTGCGGTCTACTAGTGATGGGTCCTTCATGTGGGCCGGAATCAAGCAGTCAACCAGGTAACATACAACTAAGGCGTCAGTTAGCAGTATGCCCCAATCCGTTGGACACCATAAAGCGGCAGCATGGACAGGTGATAACCAGAGAAACAGTAAACCGTATGTTTGCGAAATCTGATGAAAAAATACTATTAACTGGTTCAACGGACCTATCAAGCAGTGTGTATCAAATAGGTCATCGGTACCTGCTCAAAGTTTCTGATGAAACCCTATTACGTCAACGTATAGCCATATGTCCACCAAGCTCAGGATACACCCTATCTGATCTGCCTGATTCACCTGATCTCAAAGCCATATACCAATCATTGATGCAGCGTAAACAAACCAACCCAGACCTACCCATAGTCGATATCTATGCTATATTTGATATCGATGCTCCAGGTTATTTTCCATCAGCATTGTTTGATGATAGTTGCCTCACCACTAACGACAATAGGGCTCCTTTTGTAGGCATAGTGATGTCAAAACCCCAGATATATGACGTCATAGCCCAGGATAACTTTCGTGAAACTATTCCTGATTATGAAATTACGCTACTTTATCTGAAATCGAAGGGTATTTTCCTTAATAATGAGCATCCAGAAAATACTGGATATATTTTAACAGACGATATGCCTTTGTATGAAATTAATGGGAAACACTATTGTGTTGTAAAAGCTGCAAAAGAAAATAGTCAATGCAAAAAAACCGTTTTATTTAATTTCGATGACTGGGAGATAAAAGATCCTCTTCCTGAAGCAGAGATAAGAGCAGCATTAGCAAAATTAATAAATCAGAAAGTAATCAAAGAAGTTCTTCCTTACATAGGATGTGTAGTAAAGTAATAATAGATAGTCATGCAAACCTATAACACAACACCGCTAGCACAAGGTTGTATTTTTTGTGACATAGTAACCCACAAGGCGCCTGCGCATAGGGTATGGGAAAACCAAGCGTATGTAGCCTTTCTTTCGATATTTCCCAATATAGATGGATTTACGGTAGTCATACCCAAGCACCATCTGAGTAGTTACATCTTTGACCATCCAGCGGAGGTAATCAACGGTTTAATGGCTGCGGCAGGGGAAGTTTCCCATCTATTGGTAAAAAAATTTCCAACCGTTGCCAGAACCGCTCTTATATTTGAAGGCTATGGTGTTAACCATTTACATGCCAAATTAATTCCTTTGCATGGCACCAAGGGTGATAGTTGGAAAGCTATAGCCTCTTCTATACAAACCAAATTCACACAATATCCTGGGTATGTTTCTTCGCACGATGGCCCACGTGAGTCTGATGAAAAGCTGGCCGCCATCGCTGACCTACTAAAAGATTTACCCCACACTACCTTCTAAGGTAAGGGCCAGCAACTTTTGAGCCTCTACCGCAAATTCCATGGGCAATTGATTGAGTACTTCTTTACAGTAACCATTGATAATAAGCGCAATAGCACTTTCATTATCCATACCCCGTTGGTTGCAATAAAAAATTTGATCTTCACTTACTTTTGAAGTAGTTGCTTCATGGGCGATTTTTGCTGTTGAATTTTTGACTTCTATATAAGGGAAGGTATGGGCCCCACAGCTGTTACCTATAAGTAAGGAATCGCATTGAGAAAAATTAGTCGCATGCTCAGCCTGTGCAGCGATCTTCACCAACCCTCGATAACTGTTATTGGATTGACCAGCTGCAATACCTTTGGCCACAATATTACTTTTAGTATGTTTACCCAAATGGATCATTTTTGTCCCAGTATCTGCTTGTTGTTTGTTTTTAGTAACCGCTACTGAGTAAAATTCACCTATAGCATAGTCCCCCATTAAAATACAACTAGGGTACTTCCAAGTAATCGCTGAACCGGTTTCTACTTGTGTCCAAGAAATTTTAGCATGTGCTCCAGCACATATACCTCTTTTGGTTACAAAATTATAGACCCCCCCTACGCCTTCTTTATTGCCCGGATACCAATTTTGTACCGTAGAATATTTTACATGGGCTGCTTTGGCGGCGTAGATTTCTACTACCGCAGCATGGAGCTGATTTTCATCCCGCATAGGGGCAGTACATCCTTCTAAATAGCTAACATAGGAATCCTCTTCTGCTATAATTAAGGTACGCTCAAACTGGCCCGTATTAGCAGCATTGATGCGAAAATAAGTAGATAGTTCCATAGGACATCGGCTACCCTTTGGGATGTAACAAAAGGATCCATCACTAAAAACCGCAGCGTTAAGGGTAGCAAAATAATTATCGGTCATGGGTACTACCTTGCCAAGGTATTGTTGAACCAGGTCTGGGTGTTTTTGAACCGCTTCACTAAAGGAACAAAAAATAATGCCTAGCCTACCTAGGGTTTCCTTAAAAGAAGTAGTAACCGAAACACTATCCATGACCACATCCATAGCTACGCCGGTAAGTTTTTTTTGTTCGGCTATAGAAATACCCAACCGATTAAAGGTAGCCAAGATCTCTGGATCTACTTCATCCAAACTGTTGAGCGATATTTTTTGTTGAGGGGCAGCATAGTAGATGATGTTTTGATAATCTATAGGAGGATAGGTAATTTTTGCCCAACTAGGTTCTTCTATTTTCTGTAAATGATAAAACGCTTGTAACCTTTTTTGCAATAACCAGTTCGGCTCCTGCTTTTTTTCAGATATAAGATGTATAGTGGCCTCGGTTAACCCCTTTGGAATCGAGTCAACAGGAATATTACTTTCAAATCCATAGGGGTAATCGGATGCGATAACCGTTTCTAGTAGATCTTCTTCTTCTTCTTTGGCCATAGTTTATAATCATGGATATACCTACGAGGTATTAACGTTTAACACCTTGCTACGCACTAAAATATAAAAAAAATCCTTAAGAAACCCTATACCTTATGATATGAGATGACTTATGCGCAAATTTATTTAAATTTGAGTAAAATAAACCTAATAACCGATAGACTGATGTAAGCATCATGATTAACCCCAAAATATATGTTTAAAGTAGTAACCTTATATAAGTTTGTTCCCCTCACTGATTTAGCAATCTGGCAACAGAAGCTTCTATCTCTATGCAAAGAGCTAACCGGGACGCTGTTGATTGCTCCTGAAGGCATCAATGGAACCATCGCTGGGATGCCATTAGCTATAGATCAAGTAATTGCGCAACTAACCGCTATGCCAACACTCCATGACCTTTGGTACCAATATGCTGAAACGCAGAAAAAGCCTTTTCGTAAATTAAAGATTAGAATAAAAAAAGAAATTGTAACTATAGCTAACGCGGAAGCCCAGCCCCTTAAAAAGAGTGGCTATCATGTGTTAGCAACGGAATGGAATGCTGCTTTAGCCCAAGCAGCAGTGGTTATTGATGTTCGAAATGACTATGAGTACCGCCTGGGTACTTTTCAAGGAGCCGTTAACCCTAAAACAACTTATTTTAGCGAGTTTCCTAAATTTGTAACCGAAAAGCTGATGGCTTACAAAGACAAACCGGTTGCTATGTTTTGTACAGGAGGCATTAGATGTGAAAAAGCCTCTGCTTACATGCTTGCCAATGGATTTAAAGAGATTTATCAACTGAATGGAGGTATCTTGCAATACTTAGCCAATGTTCCAGCAGAGGAAACTAAGTGGCAAGGAGAATGTTTTGTTTTCGACGAACGAGTCTCTTTAGGCCATGGGTTAGCACAAGGAAAATCCATACTCTGTTACGGCTGTCGCATGCCTTTAACTACAGAAGATCTAGAAGCGCATTATGAACCGGGGGTTAGATGTAAGTATTGTGTACCTGCCAATACAAAAGGGCAATAAGCATCCAGATCGCTGCGTTCCCTGCGGTGCTCAAACCCTCACATACAAATAGTATGCTCGGGTTCTGTGCTCCTTGGCGCCTTGCGCGCTGGCGCTTATTGCCCTTTTACAAAAAAAATAAACATCCTTCATCCTTTGTGCGCAATAATAAAATCCCATAAACCAAATTAACCTATGAAAGCTTACTTATTTCCCGGTCAAGGCAGCCAACATATAGGCATGGGCAAAGCCCTATATGACCATAGTGCAGAAGCACGCCAACTGTTTGAAAAAGCCAATCAAATATTGGATATGGAGCTTACCCAGCTCATGTTTGAAGGATCAGAAGAAGCCTTAAAGGAAACCCTTATTGCACAATCTGCTATCTTTGTTTGCTCCACAATAGTGGCTACGCTTGCTCATCTAACACCTCCCATGGCTGTAGCAGGCCACTCCTTAGGAGAAATATCTGCCTTAGTAACTGCTCAAGTAATCACCTTTGAAGAGGGGTTGCAGTTGGTAGCTACTCGGTCCAAGGCAATGCAAGCATGCTGTAAACTTATACCAGGTACTATGGCTGCAGTAATCGGTTTAGGAGATCAATTGGTTCAAAACATCTGTGCAGCCATTACAGCAGAAATAGTTGTAGCTGCCAACTACAATTGTCCAGGTCAGTTGGTAATTTCTGGCACACAAGCAGGTGTAGCACAGGCTTCTCAAGCACTTATACAAGCAGGCGCATTAAAAGTAATACCCCTAAAAGTAGCAGGCGCCTTTCACTCTCCCCTTATGAAAAATGCGCAAAAAGCGTTTAAATCAGCCTTGGATGCTATTACCTTTGCTACAGCTATTTGCCCTGTTTATCAAAATGTCACCGGGCTCCCAGTCACTGATCCCGAAACCATTAAGCAGCAACTACTGGAGCAATTAGTTTCACCTATTTATTGGACAGCAACTATTAATCAGATGGAAAAAGATGGCATCACGGAATATATAGAATGTGGACCAGGCCATGTGTTACAAAAGTTGGTTAGAAAAATTAACCCAACGGCAAAGGTGTCTAGTTTGATGGTAGGGTAGCATTGCATTCTACCTAGTAATAAATGGTGATATGTTCTGTCTGTGTTGCTTTTGCTTTTTTTAGTGGGACAGCATGTTCAATCGCAAATGTCTTGAAAATAGGCCTTTTACCTGCTTTGGTAGTAAATGCTACATCTTTGATTACGTATTTTTGTTGAAACCCAACTACTTCAGGAGAAATTAAGGAAATAATCCGGTCGTAATAAATAGTAACCTTATGATAGTAGTAGGATGCATCATCTGTTAAAAAAAAACTTACCCTATTTCCATCACGTATAAACCGCATAGGTAAGTTCTTGGATAGATCAAACCGTTCAGCTTGTGGGTTATCTTCTAGCAAAACTTTAGAAAAAGAAACGGCCTCAAGTTTTTTGCTATGTAGATCTTTACAGTATATACTATATTAAATTATATAAAATAACATTATTATGAATAATTTCAAGATAAAATTGAGCCACTTAAAAACTTTTTTGTTTGTACTGCTATTCGGCATGGTGCATATACCATCATATGCTATGGTTCCTCAGGAACAAAAGATGAAATTTGGGGTTAAGGTTGATAGTAGTTTAGCTCTTCCTAATTTTTCTAAGCAACATATACGCTCAGGTAACGAAGCCAGTCTTACGCTTTTTTTTGAATGGAAGTTTGCCAATTGGTTTGGACTAAGATCAGGTATAGGCTATGCGGGGCTTTCTGTTATAGATATTTCTGTTAAGAATGGTAGTCTTAAGGATACAGCGTATGGGGCTACTAACCATCGTGGATTACAATTAAATAAAGTAGGTATTCCCCTTGTAGCGCGATTTTACCCTGGAGAAAATGAAAAGTTTTGTTTGTATATTGGTCCTCTTCTTGGTTGGATTGTTGGCGGTAAGGAAGTTGTGTTACCTGATGTATCAACACAACCTAGCATTTTTGATTTGGAGATAATCAAAAAAATTGTTAAAGACAATCAGGGGAGTGATCTTCCTAAGTCTGATAAAAAGTTTGCGCTTTCTTATGATTTTGGATTTGATTATGAAACAAATTTTGGTCTTACCATTGGTATGGAAGGTCTAGGCTTTTCCTTAGGCTATAACTTTTCCTCTTTACTGTAAAAATTTTTTTCTAATGGGAGGTAACATTATAGTTACTTCCCATTAAATCTCCCTATTTTGCACTCAAAAAAACTATTTAATCTTTATCATATCGCTCTAAAAGTTCATAACCATAAAATATTGCTTCTGGATAAGTCTTTTTGACTTCATCTAATCCTAAATAAATCATTGCACGCACAAATGGACTTTCCTTTGTCCATACTACTCCTTCTGCGTTTCTTTGTTCCACTATTTTTTCTATGCCCTTTCTTAAAGGTAAATGGTTATACTCCTTATGATCAAAGTAGGTCCTAAAAATCCCTAAAATATAATATGTACCGTTTTTTGGAAAAGCATATCCAGATTCGTTTCCATGTTCTAGATCCCAACGTTCAACATCGATGACAGAGAGACATGGTTCTTGATCATGTGCCGCATAAGATGACTGGTCTTCTATTAATTCACGGTAATTAACTTTTTCTTCATAACCATATGGATCTAGATGAATAATTATTTCTGCCCCTGGAAACTCTAATAGCAATGCACTACAAATTTGATCACTATGATAATGAGAATTATATAATGACATATCTGCATCCATTTCTATGTGACATTGTATAAACGGCTTACTTGCAGCATATCTAGTTTTCATTTCATGGATGCCTTTTACTTCTTTAAAGCTAATAATTCTTCAAATAATTTGCATATATCTATTAGTGTAGTTGATTTTTATGATATATTGTCATACAGGAAGGATGAATTTTTAGAGGTATTATGGCAATAATTAATAATTATAATCTCAAACAACAATCTGGTATATTATCTATACAATCACATGTTGCTTATGGGTATGTGGGTAACAAGGCTGCAGTATATCCATTGCAATCTATGGGATATGACGTATGGCCTGTAAATACAGTACAATTTTCTAATCATACCGGGTATGGACAATGGCAAGGAGAAATATTTAGCAGAGAGCATATTAGAAATATATTACAAGGAATAGAACATCTAGGGGTTTTAAATCAATGTTGTGCTATATTGTCAGGTTATATGGGAAGTGCTGATATATGCTATGAAGTATTTGATATTGTTAATAGATTAAAACATCAAAACAGTCAATTGCTATATCTTTGTGATCCAGTCATAGGTAATACACATTGTTACGTAAAACCTGAAGTTTTAAATTTTTTTAAAACCAAGCTTATAGCTGATATTATTACTCCTAATCAATTTGAAGCTGAGATATTATCAGGTATTAAGATTACTAATACAAAAAACCTTAAATTAACTTTAAGGTTTTTTCATGATTTAGGAATACAAATTGTAGTAATTACTGGAGTAAAATTATTTGATATATCATCTACAGATATACACCTTGTTGCTTCTAAGGGAAAAGATACTTATATAATCAAGACAAAAGAATATAATTTTCCTAAAGTAATAAGTGGAGCTGGAGATTTATTATCTGCTATATATCTGGGTAGCTATATAGCCACCAAAAGTATAATTCAAAGTTTACAAATCTCAGCCTATTATATGGATAAAGTAATGGGTTATACTTTACAATCAGGAGCAAAAGAATTACAAGTAACAAAAATAAGCTATGATACAGTATTATATACTAATGATTTGCCAAGAGTTATAACAATTTAGGATTCTATCACATCTGTTTACTGGGAGAAACCCAGGAATGGCATTTTTGATATCTTACCTTGTAAAAAAACTCCTTGATTAGATTTTCAGAAATTTTTGCCGAAAAGCCACTATATATTTCAGGGCGGTAAAAACAAGATTTGCTATTAAAGAAACGTCCACCATTTTCAATTGCCCCCTGTTTTGGATCATTTGCTGCATAAAATAATCTACCTATTCTAGCGAAAGATATTGCCCCAGAACACATAACGCATGGCTCTAAAGTAACATACATATCACAATCTGATAAATTTTTACTAGATAGAATCTGACAAGATTGATTTATCGCTACAATTTCAGCATGCAATACCGGATTTTTGGTTTGCTCAACAATATTATGAGCCTTTGCAATAACTTTGTTAGTTATTCTATTGACTATAATAGCCCCTACTGGAATTTCATTTTTATCTAAAGCAAATTGTGCTTGCTTTAGAGTTTCCTCCATAAAAAAATTGTTAAATTCTGTTGATCTTTTCACGGTAATTAACTTTTTCTTCATAACCATATGGATCTAGATGAATAATTATTTCTGCCCCTGGAAACTCTAATAGCAATGCACTACAAATTTGATCACTATGATAATGAGAATTATATAATGACATATCTGCATCCATTTCTATGTGACATTATATAAACGGCTTACTTCCTATTTAAATCCTCTGCAAATCCATGCCATATCGTTGGCTTTAACTGTTTGGCTGTAGCTTTTCATGCAGTTTGGCTAACATCGAAGGGCTTGCGTCAAAGCCATGGACATCAAAACCCTCTTCCAGTAAGGGAAGTAGAAAGCGTCCCGTGCCGCACATAGGCTCTAAAATAGCTCCTTTGGCAACTTCGGCATAGGTTCGATAAAATAGATAAGCATCACTGGGGGCATGTGGTTTGCTTAGTTCATATACTTCCGTACAAAGGCCTAAGTAAGTGTCTAAGCTTTTAATAGGTAGATTTTGATCCATATATTATTTTTTTAAAGTTGGTTATTTTTACCTTTATGAGCTCAATCATCACTAAAACTTTTGGCCAATTCAGCTTCTAATGCTTCAATCGTTATGCTGCTTATGAGGCTTTCACTAACTTTTGCTTTAGTAGATAAAGGTACTAGTAGTTATTTTTATATACAATATACAAGCTGAAAAATAGTTATTAGGTCGTTAGTGTTTCTATTAACTCACATAGGTTCTTTTTACTCTTTGGCTAATTTGTGTGAGTAATTCGTATGCAATCGTATCTATAGATTTAGCCAGCTCATCTATAGCATAGTCTTTACTAAAAATGATTACCTCATCGCCTATTTTTACAGGAAGTCCAGAAACATCAACCATCGTCATATCCATACACACATGGCCTATAATAGGGCAGGAGTGGCCCTGAATCATTACCCTACCCTTGCCACATCCAAAATTTCTACTAAATCCATCGGCATAACCTATAGGTATAGTAGCTATGGTTATGGCTTGCTTAGCTATAGCCTTTCTATCATATCCTATGCTTTCTCCTTTTTTAATAGATTTGATTTGTGATATGGTTGTTTTGAGGGTATGGGCTGGAATAAGGTCAGTTTTGTAAGGTGTACCCACTCCATATAATCCAATGCCTAGTCGTACCATGTCTAATTGCCATTGTGGAAATCGTATAATACCATTGGTATTCAAAAGATGTTTCAAGGGATTTATACCCAATTGATCCGTTATGTATTGGGTTAATTGTTGGAGTTTTTCTGCTTGTAATTGTGTAAAAGTATCTTGCTTGGGGTCTTGTGAGGCCGCTAAGTGGCTAAAAATACTTACGATCTGTAGATTAGGCGTTTGTTGTAGTAGGGCTACCATAGCAGCTATATCGGTTGCTTCTATGCCTAAACGATGCATACCGGTTTCTAATTTAATATGAATAGGTATAGTATGGAGGGGGCTAGTTGCCGCAGCTTGGCATAATGCTTCTAATAACGCTAAGCTATATATTTCAGGTTCTAGCTTATATTTAATCACGGCATCAAAATAATTGCCCGTTGGATGCATTACCATAATGGGCAATGTAATCCCTTTTTGACGTAAATAAATACCTTCATCTATATAGGCAACTCCTAAATAATCTACACCATGACGTTGTAGGGCAGCAATAAGTTCAAAATTATTGCCGCTGCTACCATACGCTGATGCCTTAACCATGGCCATAATTTTAGTACCCTGGTTGATATGCTTTCTAAAAAAGGAGAGATTGTGCCTAATGGCATGCAGGTCTATTTCCAGAATCGTCGCATGGGTGTTTTTTTCTATAGACCTAATGATGCGATCTTTTTGAAAAGTAGCTGCACATTTTACCACAATAACTTCATCTTTAAATGATAAACTCTGATCTATAAAATCTTCGGCATGATCAAAAAAAGCAGTTTCGGGCATAGAAAAAAGGTCAGCATAACGACTAATCATCGGACCAATGCCAATAAAGCGATCGATCTTATATGTTGTAAGCAAGCGGTTTAGATGCGCATAAGTTGCATAAGCTGCATAAGCTGGTACAGCTATTAGATCAGCCAGCATCACTGTTTTTTTGTTTTTCTGATCTATACCATCTAATGTCACCTTAAGATTCAGTAAACTATTTCCATAAGTATCCTCTATAATTTGGCAGTTGTGTATCCCCTCTTTATGGGTGATCTGCATCGATCTATAGATCAGTTGGCTTAGTGTAGCTTGTAGTTGCGTGGGGTCAAACCCTTTATCTAGTAAATAGACTAGGCAATGGATGGTGTTCTCTAGGGCATGCGGCTCTTCAAAAGGAGCAAAGAAGGTATAGGATTGGTTAGCCTTAGCCATGGTTAATGCTGTTTTTCCTTCCTTGTGTAGTGGCCTATAGGTGACTAAGTAATCGGCTGTTTGGTTTTGGTGGAATGACCAAGTCTTTAACCTTTTTTTTTCACCATAATAGGCTAACAGTACTTCATCTATAGGGGTATGATCTTTGCAATAATAGATGGATGTACAATTGGTAAATAATTTCGCTTTTTCCTGAACTTTTTCTACTAAACTTGAAAAACCTTGACTATGTGCACCACCAATATTAATAAATAGCCCATCAGTGGGTTGAATGATTTGTGCTAATTTTGTCATTTCAGCTGCGGTAGAGATACCCGCTTCAAAAACAGCATAGGTATGAGCGGGAGAAATCAAGCTGACCGCAAGTGGTACTCCTGTTTGAGAGTTATAGCTGTGCGGGTTGGTTATGGTTGTATAAGCAGTAGATAAAAATTCATACATCCATTCTTTGATCATGGTTTTACCATTACTGCCAGTAATAGCCAATACAGGCAATTGATGTTGCAAGCGCCAGTAGGAAGCGAATTGTTGTAATGCAGCTAAGGTATCCTCCACTTGTAGTATATTGCTATCATGAAAGGAGCCTAGGGTAGACGCATCATGGCTATAGTTTACAACAAATTGCCGTATGCCTTTTTCGTAGGATGCGGTTATATAATCATGTCCATCGTGGTTAATGCCCACGATAGCAAAGAAAATAGGGAATGGCGTAGTGGCTTTACTTCTACTATCTATGATACATTCAGTTATAGGAAAATTGTACGCTTTAGTAACGACTTGACCTGCTGTAAGTTCTACTAAATCAGAAAAATAGAGGTGTTCCATAGCATTTGTTGGATGATTAAAAAAAACAGTAATATTTTGTATCTTAGTTACCATACTGAAATTAGCCTATTTTTCTATTGAGTTGAATACAAATGAAGCTAAAAAAAATAAAAAATATAGCCATTCATCTTTTTTTAATGTTTGTTTTGGGTATAGGTATACTCTATACCTTCTTTTATCTCTTTTTACCCTATACCACCAATAAAGGTAAATTGGTCCAAGTCCCAGATTTAACCGGCTTATCCCTAGATGCATTAGATGATCAGCTAGGTGGCTACCGTTTGCGTTATGTTATAACAGATAATACCGGTTATTCGAGTAAGTTACCCCCTTTTACTGTTTTACAACAATTTCCTGCAAAAGGAACAGCGGTCAAAGAAAATAGAAAAATTTACCTGACTTTAAATGCAGAACACCCACTACCTGTACATATGCCCAATCTTATTGATGGATCCATTAGACAAGCACAGTTGCTATTAACCAACAAAGGGTTAAAATTAGGAAACATCAAATATGTCCCTGATATTACAAAATATGCTGTGTTAGAACAATGGCATAATGGCCATCCTATACCTGCTGGAAAACTGATCAATCAGGGAGCAACCATTGATATAGTGGTAGGAGCAGGGTTAGGAAAACAGGTTATCGAAGTGCCAAGTGTATTACATATGTCATTAGAAGAAGCTGAGTTGTTGTTGCTAGAACATGGTATACACACCAAAATTGTCCATCATATCCAACATAGAGAAGCGGCTATGGGAACTGTTTTGCGACAAAATCCCCTTCCTGGAACTATGGTTAGGTTAGGAACCGCTATTACGTTGTGGGTTGTTGGGTTGAAACCGACTCCATAACCTGTACGCATAAAAAATGGAATAATGATAAACAGAAAAATTATATACTTGATAACTATTTTGCTAGGGGTGCGGCTATGCTTTAGTTGGTCAGCAAAGAAGCCGCTACCTAAGGTAGGTTATACTACACTTGATCGTTTAGATCAACAGGCTATGCCCTTAATTTTGAGCTGTTCAGGGATGACCCTCACGGAGGAAGAACGTAGCCTTTTTCAATCAGCCAATCCCATGGGTTTCATATTGTTTAACCGCAATATAAAAAGTAAAGCACAAACCTTACAACTGATTAAGGAGCTAAAAAATTGTCTCCAGGATAGATCCTTTTTCCCCATTCTTATTGATGAAGAAGGTGGAAGGGTAGATCGGCTGAGGCAGTTTCATGCGGATGTTGAATTTCCTCCAGCCTTGAATTTTGGTAGGGCAGTGCGTGAGGGGCAATCTATTATTAAGATCAAGCAAGCAGTGGTAGAAAATGCTAAAAATATAGCTAAACTATTGCGCAGCTGGTCGTTTAACGTTAATTGTGCGCCGGTTTCAGATCTTTATGATGATGAGTTAGGTATAAGAGGAGATCATACGAAGAAAAATCCTGCCATCGGCAATAGATCTTTTTCAGCAGTTGTCGATGTGGTAGTAAACTTATCGGATAGTTTTATTAAAGGGCAAGCTGACAACGGCGTACTAAGTATTATTAAGCATA
Organism: Amoebophilaceae bacterium; assembly: GCA_019744995.1. Lineage (GTDB taxonomy): Bacteria > Bacteroidota > Bacteroidia > Cytophagales > Amoebophilaceae > Cardinium. Next base: position 6,939 of record JAIETQ010000044.1, on the reverse strand, counting down.
TTCCTGGCCATGGACTGGCTGTTGTTGATAGCCATAAAGAGTTACCTGTGGTTAGCAATAGCCTTGAAGATTTGGAGGCACATGACTTTAAAGTGTTTAAAAATTTAGCGGGTAGTGGTAGTTGGGGTATGGTATCCCATATTGTTTACGATGCATTAGATCATGCATACCCTGCTTCTCAATCTGCGAAAGCTATTGCTTATATCAGGGATAGACTCGGTTTTGAAAATGTTTTGCTTTCTGATGCGATTGAAATGCAAGCCCTCAAGGGTTCTATGGGGGATAGGGCCTTAAAAAGCCTTGAAGCGGGTTTGGATCTTGTCATCTATGGTGCGGGAGAGATAAATGATATGCGAGCAATGGTCAAAACATTAACTCAGCATGGGTATGGCGCTGCTGTTTAATGGTGATGTATAATTGTCGAATCACCACCATAAGTAGACTGGCTAACTCCCTATTGTTTATCGCCATGGTTTCCTGTAATAGGCAGCTTAATTTTGATATTAAAAAATTATTATCTATTTTGCAAAAAATACAATAATTAACCTTATATGTTAATAATGATGACCTTACAAGAAGCAAAAGATATGGTTCCGATATTCTTGGAAATGTTTGAGCCAGAACGATCTAAAAAAATTTTTAGATTTCAAGATTTTATTTGGCATTACGAGCCTACTAAATCTGAAGAGGATTTATGTGCAATTTTAGATGACTTAGCAGTATGTCTGGATGACTATGTACCCAATCCAGAATGGCGTAAACATTGTCCTGGCCATTACTATGGTGAAGAAAAGCTAATTGAAAATATTAAAGAAGCCTTACAAGCCATTGAGGCACTGGAAATTAAAAATAAAAATATATAAAATGACAAAGACTAGCAATTACTTTTACTTCAATAGTAATCTCTAACTCAGGCCAATGAAGTTCTTACGCATACTTTTATTACCACTACTATCGATTTTATTAGTGAGTGAAAATCACGCACTAGAGCATCTTTATAGTCCTCCTTTAGGTGTAAGTAGTAGTGTAAAAAACAACGCACAAACCGATAAGATGGCTAAAGCTAGCGCATGGCTGGCTGAACGCAATAAACAAATGGTTATGGAGGGGGGAGCTTCTGATGGAATGGGCAAGGAAGATCCATTAGACCATCGGTTTTTAGATGGAAAGCACTATGATTTTGACTTGCCATGGGATGAGAAAGCATTCCGTCAAGCATTGGCAGAAAAGTGTGCTAAAAATCCAGCTTGGCAAGCTTACAAAGAAAAAGGTGATGATGTCGGCAGGCGTAAGATTGAAAATGACCTAGAAAAAGAGGCTATGCAATCCTCTTGGGACTTTTTTCAAGGGGTAAACGACCGGGCAGCTGCTGCACGTCAACGGTTTTTAATGGAGGCAACACGAATAGGAAGTTATTTTATACACCCCATTGTTGGCATTACCTATAAAGCCCTACTTGATAAGAAAGTGCCAGTTTGGGATGATACCAAGACCGCTTATCAGCACTTTGGTGAAGAAAAATATGGACAAGCAGCATGCCATGCTGGAATGGCTGTTTTGGATACCGCTGCTTTGGGAAAAACGGGTAAGGCGCTCTGGATCGGGGTGAGGAGGTGGGGAGGAATGGGGAATACGGTAAAGGGAGCTGGTTCGAGTGGTGCAGTAACTGGAAAAAGTAAAATACCAGAAGGGTTTAGTAAAATGGCTACTAATTATGCAACGTTTTATTATGTGTATCCTAATATGTTGTTGATTTTCTACTGTATCTCCTATGATAAGTAACCTTCAAATAACCATAAGTAGGTTTTTTATTGGCCTGCTTTTTACCACTATGGTTGCCTGTAATGGGCTGTATACACCCTATAACGTAGTTAGCCCACCTTCCCTTCATGTTGCTGCGCAACAAGGAGATGTCGGCCTGGTAGAAAACTTACTGGCAGGTGGTGGGATTGATGTGAATGTGCAAGATAAACTAGGCATTACCCCGCTGCATTTAGCTGCTCAGAATGGCCATACAGCAATAGTCAACAGGTTATTAATTTTATTAAAAGCAGCTGGTATAGAGGTGAATGGACAGAATAGTCTTTGTTATACCACCCCCCTACATTTGGCTGCTCAGCATGGCCATATAGCGATCGTAAAAATATTATTGGAAAATAGCAAAATGGAAGCCAATGTACAAGATGATTATGGGTATACCCCTTTACATGATGCTGCTTTAAGAGGGCATGCAAAGGTAGTAGCATTTTTATTAAGTATTCCAGAGGTAGAGGTGAATATCAGAGATTCAGCTGGAGCTACCCCTTTACATCTGGCTGCCTGGAGTGGCCATGCTGATACTGTAGCGCTATTACTAGCAATGCCAGCAGTTGATGTAGATAGCAAAGATCATAGTGGATATACCCCTCTGTGTGAGGCGACTGAAAATGGGCATAAAGCAGTAGTAAACCTGTTATCAGCTTGGAAAAATAAGCAGAAAAAGAGGGCATCAATGAATGGTTAGACCTATTTTTATTGTCTATATGCTACTCAGCCTTCCATGGTATTACTTGGATGGCTTAGCAGCGGTAAATGATCTATTGTCCTTTGATGATTGTGTACAAAAAATTTACGAGAGACAAAATATTGATCCATTAACCGACTTTGAGTCGACTAAACAGCTACTTCAAGAGGCTTATGCTACACCATTAGATTTAAATAAAATTACGCCAGAGGCTTTGGCCTCTTTAGCCATTTTGTCTGAAAAACAGTTGGCCAATTTTTTTAACCATATAGCAGCTACGGGTCCTCTCTATTCTAAATATGAACTACAAGCGATTCCTGGTTTTGATTTAGCTACTATAGCTCTTTTACTTCCCTTTGTTTATGTAGTAGAAAGTTATGATACCCCCCTAAATCCGCTATGTAAGCAGCGCTTTACGCCTGAAAAGGGTTATCTATTGTTGCGTTATAGTCCCTCTTTTGATAAGCCTTCTTCCCCTCTCCCTCTAGGCGGGTTAGATGCATACATGGTTCAGTTTTCCCTTAAATCTAGTAGTGGCATAACCGTGGGTGTTACCGCACGAAAACAAGCTGGAGAGGCTTTTACTTGGGACCATGCTACCCACCGGTATGGATTTAATTTATGGTCTATCTATCTTATACTCGATCAAAAATCATATCTTAAACGCATACTTATAGGTGATTATCAGGTAGGGTATGGGCAAGGTATATTGTTAGGCTTTCCTATAAAAAATGGATCAGACATTGTCTCTGTATTTCGTGCGCATCATAACGGTATACGCCCATATAAGGGGATTAGGCGTATAGGATTTCGTGGTCTAGCTTTTACCACTACCTGGCGTACTATAGAGCTCACAGGATTTTACAGCACCCATAATCTAGATGCAAAAATAGCATCAGATGAGGCAAACAACGCTTATGCAGCGCGTATAGACCCTAACGGGCGGTATGATACCCTAAGTAACCTCAACAAAAAAGGTACCATCCGCCACCAAGTGGTCGGTTGTACGATGGCAACTAAACACCATAACAACCAACGAGAAGTAGGCATAAATGTAATATATAGCCATTATGATAGAGCCATTAGGCCAAAAACCAGTGCATGGAGTCGGTATTTGTTTAAAGGACAAGAGGCTTTGTCTACGGGTTTATTTTATCGTTGGTTGTGGCACAACCTCCTCTTTTTTGGAGAATTAGGGATAAATTTGCCTATAGCGCTACAAACGCATCAATCATCTTGTATAGGAGGTTTTGTACTAAGTCTTACCCGTTACTGCAATCTTTCTATGGCTACCTATTATTATGGAAGAGCCTTTCATAGTCCTTATGGTGGTGGATTTAAATATTATACCACCGATAATGCCAATGAAAAAGGAATCTATGGGGGCATTCAAGTAATCCCCTGCTATAATTGGCAAATCTTAACCCAAGGCCATTTTTTTGCTACCTTACGCCCTAAGTCCTCCTTAGTAGCAGCAGGTAGTGGTTATGTTTTTGACCTCTGCTCCACTTATATTCGGCATCGCATAACTACCTATCTTGTAGCCTATAAGCTATCAAAAGTTCCAAAAAATCCTCCTCGAGCGCTTTCTTTAGCTTATAAAAACAAGGTTAAGTTTAAGTTAGACCATAAACTAACCCCTAGTTGGTGGATGGGGTTAGAAGGCCAATATCTAAGGTATATTTTTCTAAAGGACCCTACACATGGCTATGCCTTATCTCATACCCAAAAGTGGAAAGGAACCATGTTTCAGTTTTCCTTGCGAGGAAGCTATTTTAATGCACCAGCGCATAGCGTTAGCCCCTATTTGTATGAACCCAATCCATTGTATCATGGGACACAATTTAAGCCCTATTTAGGTCAAGGGATAGCCATGAGTGGATTGTTCTGTTGGAAACCACTTGCTTGTCTTCGTGTGGAATTGAAATACAATTATACCTATTTTATTAAACAAATTATTAAGCAAAAGAGCTGGAATCGCTATAACCAAAAGGGATGTATACAATGTATAGGGGCCTTATAGGGTAATATATCCAATTCCAATTGTACTATACATATCATGAATGCCCGTATCATCAGAAACAAATCTACGATCGTGCCAGGATGTAACTTTTGTTGAAAGGTATAATCTTTTTGTCAAGCAATAGCGGTATTCAGCAGTTATACCCCATAAGTAAGTAAGGCCAAGTAGTACTTGATGTTTAGGGTTTATCGTGTACCCTAGTAGCAGGTGGGTAATAGGTCCTGAGTGTATCTTAGACAAAAAACTTAGCGTAGTCTTTTGTTCGCCTGCAGCTGTTTCTTGTGGACCAGAATAAAAGATATTCCAAGAAAGAGCGGCTGACCAATACCATTTTTTTTTCTTACCAAATACACGGCCATATTCGATATCATTATCTACTGTATAGTCAAAACTTCTTTTGAAGTTAGGGTCGTTTTTTAGGTTATGGAAACGGGAAGATAGCCCTACTGGACCAACTCGTACTTTCAATGTACGGTGAAATGGATTTAATGAGTTAAGTTCTTTAGGTACAGCTTTTGCATCCGTAGCCGCAGCTTGGCAAAAGGGTAGATGTGTCAATAAAAGGATAGACATAGCGGAAACTATTTTGCCTATGTTTTTTATCATATGATGCAATTGTTTAAGTTTAAAAAATGGATTAACATCTGTTAATGTATAAAAAAATACTTAACAAACCTGAAATATTGTCTCTTTTTTAGGGTAAAGTTAGGAGCCATTTACTCGATCGAATAGTGCATGGCCACTTCTTTTCCACAAAAGGCCAGGGAGATTTTGCTTATCTTTTTAACATGGGGCTGCTGTTTGATGGTAGCCTCATATTTTTTTGCCTGAATCTGTTCCAATCCAGCTTTTGCGATAAGATCTAGCTCCTTTTTATCTTTAACAACTTTATATTCAATAATAATCGCATGATCGCTGCGGCCAGCTATGGGGGTTAATATATGATCACACCTACCAAGGCCTGACTCTTGGTTCGATTTAATAGTATAATTACTCACTAAAGGGGCTAACAGCCCTCCCATTAAATTATGGTAATCTTTTTCTCGACTGAGGTCATCATAACTGGTTGAATGGAGTAGATATTCCTGCAACATTTCTTTAAACTGATCAATTTGCTGATGGATGAGTAAGGCGATAAAGCTACGATAATCATCTGGATCTATATTTAATTTTTTCGTAACCCATCTTACAACCCTTGTCACATAAATACCTCTTACCTCCTTATTAGGAATAGTCAAATGATATAAAGGGTTGCCATAGATTCATAAGTAGAATAGGTATGGATGAATCTATTTAAAATAAAATTCATATCTTGTGTAAAAATTAAACTTTTATGGATGTACGCATAGAACCATCTTGGAAAGAAGTACTTAAAGAAGCCTTCAATAAGCCTTATTTTAATCAGCTGGTTGAGGATATAAAGCAGGCTTATCAGCAGGAGACCATTTATCCAGCGGCTAAACATATTTTTAGGGCTTTTGAGCTTTCTCCTTTTACCCAAACCAAGGTGGTTATCCTTGGGCAAGATCCCTACCATGGGGTAGGACAGGCAGATGGGTTGGCTTTTTCTGTAGCTCCAGGGGTTGCATTGCCTCCTTCGTTACGGCATATTTTTTTAGAATTACAAACAGATCTAGGGGTTCCCTTGCCCCCATCAGGCTCATTAGAAGTTTGGGCCCAGCAAGGCGTCTTGTTATTGAATGCGATATTGACGGTAGCAGCAGGTAAGCCAGGATCTCATCAGAAAAAAGGTTGGGAAACCTTTACCGATGCAGTCATAGAAGCCATTGCTTTGCGCAAACAACAGGTGGTATTTATGCTATGGGGGAATTATGCGCAAAAAAAAGCTGGCTTTATTGATCCAGCACAACATCTGGTAGTAAAAGCAGCACATCCCTCACCGTTAGCGGCACATAGAGGTTTCTTTGGCCATAAACCTTTTAGTAAGGCTAATGCGTATTTGATAGCTACTGGCCAACAACCTATTGATTGGTAGCTACCTTTTTTTTACCTTTTTTTTACCAATCATTTTATGTACAATCTATCTAAACCAATGGGTCGCTCCTACTGCTTTATCTTACTATTTTATACCATCTGTAGCTCCACACCAGCCTATGCCAAAAAACAACCCGGTCAAAAAACAGTAGCCAAAAAGAAAGCGCTAAAAGCACAGCAAATAGCCAAGCAGCAACAAAAACAAAAGCAAATAGTAGGTAGAAGAGATGAAAAATCTAAAGCCTCTTCATTCAAACAGGAACAATTCAATGAAATGTTTCGATCTATCACCCATGTTGGTGTAGCTACGGGATTAATTTGGGGTTTTCATACCATTACTCCTAGATAGTGTCGTCATAAAATGGCAAAAATATATTATATTTGATCTGTTATTCATTTATACCTATTTATTATGAGC
>JAIETQ010000076.1 GCA_019744995.1 Amoebophilaceae bacterium | reverse complement strand
TTTAAAAATACTTAAAGTTAAGCAATACAAAGGAACCCTTTTATATAAAATCTAATCCAGAGTTGACGTTAATTAAACATATTCTGGTTATAACCAGTAAGAGTAGGATGACTTCCTAATCCTAGTAAACACAAGTGGAGTGGTGTTGCACCATCCTTACGTTACTGATTGACTAAACTACTAATATCTTCAACATGTTCTAAAAGCAACTTTAGCGATACTACATTAAGCTGCTTTGAAGCAATAGCTACGTGGAGTAGGGTCTGACCATAACTATCTATTGCATGGAGTTGCTTATCTAAGCACCTTGCTTCAGCTGCTTTATTGAGGATCAAACTAAGTACCTCTGGATAACCACGCATTACAGCATATTCGAGTAAACTATTATAGGTATTCTTACCGAAAGCCAATAAGATTCTGGGAATCTTGGTTGTATAATTCAAGTTTTGTGCATGTATCAAATCTGGATTGGAGTTAAGGATGCCTTCTAGTTCTTGGTATTTATGCTCATCTATCAAGCATATGGCTTGCCGTACAACCGAAGGGTCTAACTGCACAACAGAGGCATCTGTAGCAGTTCCTGCAGAAGAGCTCATTGCTGTTTGATGGTTGGTATCCATCTGCATGCTATTGGAACTGTTACATCCGTAGATCAATTGGGTAGCTAATAATAGACAGCCCATCACAGGCTTATGTTGTTGTTTCTGTTGTTGTTTATTTTTTTGGTCATATATATTTTAAAGGTTATTTTTAACAGATACTTAAATTGTAATCTATTTAACTATGTTCATAATTAGATTGGATAAAAAAAGTTCCTTTATAAAAAAAGTTCCTTTATCTTTATAGGGGTTAACTGCAAGTGTTTACTCAACTCTTTAAGACCCATTAAACTTAAAAGGATCTATCCTTAATGTACAAAAATGAATAAAATTTATCACAATACTGACGCAAGTAAATTGACTAGATTCTATTGGACCTTGCTGTTTAGTTCCCTCACCTATACCCCTGCCGCTGCAGCGGTAACCAATCTAACATTAGCCAACGAAATCGCAGATACCTACCTTAAATCATTCCCGAGTGAAGTGGCTCGGGGTAAATCTACAGATGTTATAACAGTTAATTTATCGGCTAGTGGAAAACGCACCGTGGTGCTTAATGAAGTTTTTGCTAAAAGTAGGCTATGTGATGATTACATGGCTAAAAGCCCCCATATCCTTAATACAAATGGTTGGAAAGACCTACATCTTTTCTGTGGAACTACAGCTACACCTGGCTTTCATTTATTATCCAGAATCAATAGAACCATCACCACATTGGGAGAAGGTGCATTAGCTATATTATTGGCTACGCCTACCAATAATATAAAAGAAATTGAAACCAGACAACAGATCATTCAATTATTGTGCAACCAAAAAGAGGTCTATGACCCGCTAAAAGCATGGTTGACTACATTTAGTAGGCAAGAAGAAAGTTTGCTCTCTTTTTGGACTGATACTGATCCTTTGTATACCAACGAGTATCATACCTATATGCATAATCTTTTTTATACCCAAAAGATAAAGGTGAATCATTCGGCTAATTCTTTGGAATGGAGAAAAAGAGTTAAAAGGGATCTGGGTGATATTGGCATGAAATTTGTTTGGCATCCCTTTTGGGGCACTGTATTGTTTGGAGTTTTTTCACTTAGCCCCGATCCAAGAACAAAATGGCGGCTATTAGATAATTTTATGCCTGGCTATAACTTTTATAGCACGGCTAAATTCATTAGAATGGAGAAAAGCGTACGCTCGCGCCTAAATTTCTTATACATTCCGAATGTTGTGGTAACAGCACATGCTTTATGGTTGTATTACAGAGGCTGTTCTACCTATCAAGCCTATGCAACTGTTCTACGTAACTTGGCAGGGCGTATGGCAAGCGTGCAAGCCTTTGTACATACCATTGAAAAAATCAATACCCTGGTTGTAAATCATCCTAAACTAGAGGAGGTTTATGGAAAAAACTTAACAGCCATTCGTGAACTATTAGATTTAACGCGCCAACCTGGACAATTTGGGGAATTATTACATAATCTAAAAAACATGCCGCTTACCTCATGGTCTTATTTTTTTAACAATGCAGGTAAGTTGCTGGCTAGTCATAAGCTATTTATAGCCCATAAAGAGATTTTCCATAATGCCATGTATGAACTGGGTAAGCTAGATGCTTTTCTAGGGATGGCTACACTTATGGAAGAGGTAAAAGCCAAAAAAGCAGCTCACGCCTATAATTTTGTAACCCTACTACCGCGGGAGCTAAAAAAAGTTCCTTATATAAACATAAAAGAGATGTGGAACCCTTTGCTAGACCCTACCGTTGCCGTAGGCAATAACCTAGAGATGGATGGGGCTAAAGGGGGGCTGCGCAATATGATCCTTACCGGCCCTAATGCAGGTGGTAAATCTACTTTTCTTACAGGTGTTACCAATAGCTTATTGTTGAGTCAAGTGTTTGGTATGGCCCCAGCCAAATCCATAACCCTAACTCCTTTTGATAACATCAATACCTATATTGATGTTACGGATGATATTGCAGCAGGAAAATCCTTATTTATGGCAGAAGTAGACCGCTTCCAAAAACATCTAACGCTATTAAAAGCGCTTAAAAAAGAGGAGTTTAGTTTTACCATTTTTGATGAGCCGTTTAGTGGTACTAACCCTATCGAAGGAGCTGCGGCTGAGTATAGTGTATTGGAATATATTGCCCAGTATAGCCATGCTTTACATATGGTAGCTACTCATTACCCTATAGTGATGTTATTAGAAAAAAAAGCGCCTCACAAAGGATTTAAAAACTATAAAGTAGGTATAAACTATCATGGCAAGAAAATAGACTATACCTACAAAATTGTACCTGGGGAGTCTCATCAAACCATTGCTATTGAGCTATTAGAAGCACATGGGTATGCTAAAGAAATAGTAGCAAAGGCAAGGGATATTATTGCACATCCGAATAAATATCAGCAAAATTTTTAGCAAGAAACAGAGGCTTTCTATGCAGAATTCTTACCCTCCTCCCAGACAGCCGTATCGTAGTATAATGTATTCTTGGCTGCTCTTGTTTTTAACGCATCCTTTGGTATTGGTTTTAATTCTAACTCCTCAGATGAATAAGCTGGCTTCTTTCTTTTAAATAATTTTCCACAGAATGGAAAGGTTCTTTGCAAGAAGTTCTTCTTAGCCGGACCTATACCATGAGCAGAGCGAGTAGCTGGTCTTGCAGGAGCAGAGTCACTAACTATTGGCAGAGTAGGCTCGTATACTGGTGCTGGTAATGCTGATTCATCTTCTGAAATATACAAAGGATCCTATTCCAGATCGTATACCCTTGCTTTGAATCCTTCCCTCTTAACAGCATCCATAATAGGAGTAATAGAAGCAGCAATCGCAGGAGCAGAAGAAGACTCAACTTCATCTTCTGAAATATACAAAGGATCGTATACCCTTGCTTTGAATCCTTCCCTCTTAACAGCATCCATAATAGGAGTAATAGAAGCAGCAATCGCAGGGGCAGAAGAAGACTCAACCTCAGCAGAAGCACCACTGTCTATAGCCCTTGATGAATGATTTTCTGGCAATAACATATTTTGATTTTCATTATGAAAATCAAACATTGTTGGCATAGTACCTCTATCTGTTAGATAGATGTTAACAGAATCAGCAGCCTGTAAGCATGAGATAATTTTTAAGATTCCATTCGAATTGGGTGTAGCACTTAACGTAAGTAAATCATTATCACTTATTCCAAAAGAATAGAACAATTCTTTTGCATAACCTTCGTTTACCTTACAACACTTATGCTCGTATAAGCAAGCGAATAATTTCAGAAGATCTTCTCGACTTAACCTTGTTAGGTCTAAACTAAATAAGGATGATGAGCTAGCATGTTTATTTTTATAATATTGTATATGGAGGCTATACCGATCAAGATCATAGCATAGATTGGATAGCGCTTTTTCTTTACGTATTAGCTCTAATTTATTATCATTTAAACCACCATCACCTGAACCGCTACCAGCGCCATCATCACCACTTCCCCCATTATTCTGTTGACCACCACCTGAGCCATTAGGATTGGATCCTGCTGGTTGGCTTGGTAGTTGATGGTTTGAATAGACAGCTTCGAATTGATTGCTAGCTTCTGGCTTCAGTGAACTGGAAAAAACGGCAGCAGCCACTGATCTTAGATGAGGCTCCTCCGAAGTTTCTACAAGTTCCTCTACTAAATCCACATCACTTGCTGCTTGGTTACAAGCAACAGCAACCGGGTTTAATTGATTTGAAGAGGCTTTCTTCGTAGGTTGTAGATGAGATTTCTTCCCACATTGAAATGCATTCACAAAAATATACGAGATAAATAAAATGGTTGTTTTGTTCATAAATTATTTACAGAAATTGATTTACCATGTCCTAAAGAAAAGAACTTTCAAATTTACTAAAATTTTCTGATTTAACCATTAAAATTTGCATGCATTGGCATTATTTTGCAGCGGACTCGAGCTGTAAAAGCAACGATTGCATAGCCGTTTTACCCTTTAAAAAGTGAGCGATTTCAGCTATAGGCAGGCGATATTGTTCCATAGAATCTCGTTCACGTAGGGTAACGGTATCATTTTGCAAGGTTTCATAGTCAATGGTAATGCAGTAAGGTGTACCGATAAGATCCTGTCTGGCATACCGTTTGCCAATAGATTGGTTCCCTTCATAAACAAGCGGGAAATCATATTTTAAGCCATCAAATAGCGCCATCGCTTTCTCTTCTAATCCATCTTTTTTAACCAATGGAAAAATAGCCGCTTTAATCGGTGCTAAGGCAGGAGGTAATTTTAAATAACACCGTACATTTCCACCTTCTTCGGATGACTCTCCTACCTTTTCCTTAGTTAAGCCATGACAAAGCAACATCAAGACCAAACGATCAAGCCCCGCAGAGGTCTCTATAACATAAGGGGTATAGCTGGTTTTAGTGGTTTCATCAAAGTAGGTGATTTTCTTTTTGGCATAATGGGCATGGTTGGCTAGATCAAAATCTGTCCTAGAATGAATCCCCTCGATTTCCTTAGATCCAAATGGAAATGCATATTCAAGATCAACCGCTGCTGAAGCATAATGGGCCAATTGTTTATGGGGATGCATCCTGATCTGGGCTTGGCCAATACCTAACGTTTGATACCAATTTTTGCGCATGGTTTTCCAATAATCAAACCAGTGGTTTTCTGTCCCAGGCTGAACAAAAAACTGCATCTCCATTTGCTCAAACTCACGCATGCGAAAGGTAAATTGACGGGCTATGATTTCATTCCGAAAGGCTTTACCAATTTGTGCAATACCAAAAGGAATTTTCATTCTACCTGTTTTTTGCACATTTAAAAAATTAACAAAAATACCTTGAGCGGTCTCAGGACGTAAATAAATGGTGGTAGCCTCCCCTTGGTAACCGACTTGGGTAGAAAACATTAAATTAAATTGACGCACTGGTGTCCAATTGGTTGTCTTAGCCATAGGACAAACGATACCATAACGCTGAATCAAAAGATCTAATCCAGGTAAATCAGCCGCTTGTAAACTGTTTTCCATCTCTTCGATGAGCTTGGCGGCTGCTAACTCCTTACCTTGATCGATCAGTTGCGCAGCATGGTTTTCTATCAACACATCTACCCGATAGCGTTTTTGAGAATCTTTGTTATCGACCATAGGGTCTGTAAAGCCATCGATATGGCCAGAAGCCTTCCATGTGGTAGGGTGCATCATAATAGCCGCATCAATACCCACTATATTTTGGTGCAATTGCGTCATACTCTTCCACCAAAATGTTTGTAGATTTCGCTTTAATTCCACACCATAAGGACCATAATCATAAATAGCCTGCAATCCATCATAAATTTCACTAGAGGGATAGATAAAACCATAGGCTTGTGCGTGTGCTACCACTTCTTTAAAGGTAAACGTATTAGAAGAGGTATGTAAGGTTGTACTAGACATTGGTTTATAAGGGTGCTGTTAAAAAAATAATTTATCCCACTACTCAATAAGTAACCCAATATAATGGTTTTCAACCAGATGAACGTAGCAGTATGGAATTTTGTCCAGGATAATATTTTTATAAAAAACACATTATTTTTACTTATATTTTATAAACTAGGCTAGCAATGGACTAAACGTTGTCAAAGGCTGCTCACTTCCATAGAGGAAAGGGGGCAGCCTAAATTTTTACCTTTTACTTTAAATTTTAAACTTAAACATACATATGTTAAAACTTGCTCGTTCTATATTTTATACGATAATAGATACTGGCTTAACCAACTGTGCACATCAGAATGGAAGTGCAAAATCAGAGATGATGGGGAGGCGCTATGACTCCGATGATTCACTGGAAGCTAGAAGGCAGCAAATTGGAATGGCATATGACCTCCAAAAGGATATTGCCAAAATAAACGGAACTTACATGCCGGGGACCCACGCTGTTAACGAATCGAACGCTCTACGTCTAGCGGAGCGGAATTATTACAGGAGAACGGAGCAGAATTATTATAGCAGAAGAGACTATCCTAGCAGAAGAGACTATCCTAACGGAGGAGGCTGTTCTAGCAGAAGAAAAGTAGGCAAGTCTCATGGCTGCTGTACCATTCAATAAATCATTAAGCAACACCCTTTATACCTACTAGGCTAAAAAAGCCATTACAAATAACCCCAGAGTGTATGCATGCTTTGAGGTTATTTTGCAACAACCTAAGCTCCACCCCTCTTCCCTTAATCATTGATATTATTGCACAAAAAGCATAGTAATATTTGCTTTTTTAACCAATTAATATTAAAATTGCATTGTCTACATTCAAGATAACCATACATCACATTGATTTGCAATCTTTTAATACCAAATAAAGGCAGTTTAACTAAAGTTTATCATATGCACACAAATCGTTCTAAACAAACATTCCTGTTGTTAACAAGTATCTATCTTTTAAGCAGTAACTGCCAGCTATCCAATAGGTATAACGTTTTTGGCAATGAGGTAGCTCTACATAAAACGGCTGATACCTCTGGTCCAACCCAGACCATAGTTAATCCCTACCAAGGGATGCCTATGCTAGGCAGGATCATTAACATCAAAAAAACCCAAAATGAGTACACAAAACTTGGAGGAACTACGGTATATTTATATGATGAGCAAGGAAGACTCATTCACGCACATACAGGAGGTAGTAACAAAGCACCTTATTATAAAGTTGAATATATTGACCATCAGCTTAACATAGAAACGCGCGTGCTAGATAAGCCCCTACCAGAAGCTATGGACAGGTATATCAAATTCGTAGGGATCATGACAGATAAAGAGGATTTGTTATATGCACCCATTACGCGCATAGGTCCTTTTGGGAATTATGGAAATTTAATAAACCCTGAAAAATATGAGCAAATACGTGCTGAAATTAACCAAAGATATGCCAATTTGTATGGAAAGGCTACAGCTGACCTTGTACCACCTTTAGAAGCTGCACCGCTATGGTATCAACCTAAATATAGTCCTAGTGATCCTAATCTTCCATGTATCCCGGGTAAAAGCGTATGCATAAGTGTTGCTCGTTTTATGAATGAATAGAAAAACAAAATGAGTCCTCTCTAATACCAAAGTTATGTATACCTTTTTTTACTAAAAAAATAATAGTAAATTAGCCACTTAACAAGTTAACCCGGTCATAAGCCCCAAGCAACAACTGTTTATTTATTCAAACCATAACTGGTTATGTTCCATGCAGAACAACCTATAGAGCTAACAACCATAGCAAATGGTAAGCAAGTTTTTTTTGCTTCTGATTTCCACCTTCCTATTCAGATGAAAGATATTCGCTGCCCTACCCCTTATCGAGAAGAAAAAATCATGGCTTGGCTAGACTACATTATGCCCCATGCGCAAGCCTTATTTTTATTAGGAGATATTTTTCATTTTTGGTTCGAGTATAAATACCTTATTCCCAAAGTGGCCCTATCCTTTCAAAATAAACTTTTAGCCCTCCATCAAGCTAATATTCCTGTATATTACTTTTTAGGTAACCATGATTATTGGGCCATGGACTACCTTACCCAAGCCTGTGGTATACAGGTATACAAACACCCAGCCTCTATTAAAATAGTTAACCATACCTTTTTAGTAGGGCATGGTGATTTTATCAACCCTACTTTTAGAGAAACTCTACTTAGTAAACTCTATAAAAATACTTTTTTAACCTCCTTTTTTAGGATGTTACCTGCTGACTGGCTCTATTGGATAGTAGAGACTTATCTAAATAAAAAATCCAAACAGAACAAAAAATATTGGGTTTTTGAAAAAAACGACCGTATATTTCAATACTGTGAAAATAAAGTAGAACCTTTCACACACCATGATTTTTATATATTTGGGCATACACATACCCCATACATAAAAGCGCTTCATTCATCAAGTATATATTGTAACCTTGGGGACTGGATTTCTAACTATACCTATGCTTCTTTTGATGGCACACAACTTACATTACTCAATTTTTAAGCACATATGGGATTAAAAAAGTACTTTTATAAAGATATTGCTGTTGACCTGGGAACAGCTAATACATTAATTATACAAGATGATAAAATTGTTTTAGATGAACCTTCTATTATTGCGATAGATAAAAATCTCAACAAAATGATAGCCGTAGGCAAAAAGGCTATGCAAATGCATGAAAAAACACATGACAACATCCGGACCGTTAGACCACTTAAAGATGGGGTAATTGCTGACTTTCATGCTGCAGAATTGATGATCCAGGGCATGATTAAAATGCTCCAAAAAAAGAGAGCCCATTTTTTTACCCCTTTTTTTAATAAAATTATTGTTTGCATCCCCTCTGGAACAACCGATGTGGAAAAAAGAGCGGTACGAGACTCTACAGCCCAAACAGGAGCCAAAGAGGTCTATATGATCTATGAACCCATTGCCGCTGCTATTGGCATAGGTATAAATATTTCCGAACCTATCGGCTGTATGATTGTTGACATTGGTGGGGGAACCACAGAAATAGCGGTTATTGCGTTAGCAGGCATTGCATGTGATCAATCTATAAAAATAGCAGGCAATGCGTTTAATCAAGACATCTTGGACTACATGCGCAAGCAACATAATCTACTTATCGGAGAAAGAACTGCTGAACAAGTAAAAATAGCTATAGGCAGCGTGTGGCCTCATTTAGTGGACCCTCCTGCAGATTATGAAGTACATGGCAAAGATGTTATGACCGGTATTCCTAAAATTATCATCGTTAATTATAAAGAAATAGCCACTGCCTTAGAAGAATCTGCCCTAAAAATTGACAATGCGGTCTTAAAAGCTTTAGAAATAACACCTCCTGAATTAGCGGCTGATGTGTACAAAAATGGCATTCATTTGACTGGAGGAGGCGCCCTTTTACGTGGTCTTGATAAACGGTTGCATAATGTAACCAAATTGCCTGTTTATGTCGCAGGAGATCCGCTACAGGCGGTAGTACGTGGAACAGGTATTGCTTTAAAAAATATTGAGGCTTACAGAGCGGTATTAATGAGCTAACATGCAAATATAGCTTTGTACCCCTATAGCACAAAGCTATATTTCATCTTCATAGGCTAAAAACTCGGTGATTTCTTTTTTAATTCCCGTTAATTCATTGCTATTAGCCAACAAAATCAATAACTTTAATAGTTTGGTATAATCTTCTAATAGCTTTAAATACTTCTTATTGAGCAGCTGTAATTCAATAAAATCTGGATTTTTATAAGCAGCATGACTATATATACCTTGATGATCCTGAACCTCTCCCTGATCTACTTGAAGATTGGGAAAGCTTATCGAAAAATCATAATGTATGATATTACCTATCTTTATTATAAACGCATCATCCAGTTGTGCTTCTTTTATCTTAGTATAAAGCGTATTGCGAGCAATGCCTAACTTTTTGGCTAATGCTTTCATTTGATAACCGCTATTTTTAATAGCTTCTTCTACGATTTTTCCTTTATGTTCTTTCATACTTACAATATAAGCAGCCTCAAACAACATAAAAAAGGACTATTTTTGACTAAACGCGGCAACACCATTATCAATACAACCCAAATATGTCTTTCACATTTCACTAATGTTTATTTAAAGCCCTGGGCTCATATACCATTTTAATAAATTAGCTGATCCAATACCTATTTGTACAATATAATAGAAATATACCTAATATCGGTTCATAAAAAGCATAGCCCTCTCACAAGAGGGCTAATAATTACTTAGCAAACTGATCCAATAGATCATCCAGATAGATCACATCATTTTGATTCAGTTGGTACAAAAGATTCCCATCTTGTATTTTTTTATGGTCATCATATATTGCATCCCAAGCTGCACATAAAGCCGGATCATCTAGTATGTCTTGGCCAGCATGATGCAATTTAAAGGATAAAATGGCATTTTTTATAGTAGGGCCATAAACTGCTAGCTCTTCTTCTGGGATATCATAGCCATATTCGTGTAGTTTTGCTACATAGGCCTGCTCCTCTTCTGATAGCTTAGCACCCTTTTCTTTATATCCAACTACTATAGCAGGATTTGGATGAATCACCAAATCACGCTTACGGGGAAAAATGCCAAAGTTTGTATGGATATCCAGTTCATTGAAGCAGGGCTCATCTTGAGCATTAGCCAGTTTATCCCAAGGAAAATAAGGATTCGGATCTATCTTTCTACCTGGAGACCAATCACTATGCCCTACCATCAACTTAGCATTGACAGTAGGGTAGGTATCCACAATACCTTGACAAATTGCTGCATTAGCTAATATTTGCTGTGGGGTATAGGGCTCATTACCACTATTCACATTTTCAATACCAATGGACCAACTGTTGATATCATTCTTGAGTACATCATAAGGCAAATCAGGATTCAGTTTGGAGTTTTCAGACAAACTACCTATTCCTCCATGATAAGCCCTATACTTTCCATCGACAAAATAATAGACCGTTCCATCCTTGTCATTAACATAATGAGCAGATAGAGGAGGCATTTTACTAAGAAAAATAGCACGAGTGGAGGGAAAATTCCCAACCGTATGGTGTTGCATGATGAAGATAGGTTGAGCCTCTCCATAAGCCCTTCCTTGATCGGTTTTTTTAAACCTAAAGTTGAAATTGTTACATACACCTGGTGCTACATTGGTTTCCTCTCCGCTTTCTCCCATTTCTATAGGATATTTAGCCATATCCCGTAAGTAATCCTTATTCACCTGGTCCGGGAATAGCTGGTGAGATACAGCGTTATGCGCACAGGCAGTTCCTAAGCAGCCAGCTAACAGGCTACTAAAAATATATTTGTTCGTATTCATGGCAGTATACATTATAGATTATAAAACTGTACAACCACACCATAACCTCCTCGGTTACGCCCCTTCAGGTTTCTTACTTTAATATAATCTATTTTTGTTCTGTTTCCCCTACAACTACTGCCGTTAGTGCATTACCTGTTACATTCACTACCGTCCTAAACATATCCAATAGTCGATCTGGTGGTAGTACCAGTGCTAAGGCAGCCGCAGGCATATCAATAGATTGTAGCAGAACAGTAGTTACTACTAGCGCAGCACCCGGAGCACTAGCCACGCCCAAAGAAGATAGGGTTATATTACCTATAAGCAACAGTTGCTGACTAAAAGATAATTCTATACCCATAACTTGTGCAACAAATACGCAAACTACTGCTTGATAAAGCGCTGTTCCATTCCTATTTAAGGTAGAACCCAGTGGCAATATAAAACGACTGACCTCTCCTGATATACCTAATTTTTTTTGCAAAATTTCTATAGAAAGCGGCAATACGACCGCACTAGAACTGGATGAAAAAGCAAGCAACTGCACCGGATAGAGCTCCTTTAAAAAACGAAAAAAAGGGATCGCCGTAAACATGTTGATCACGATTGGGTAAACCACTAGTAAAACAATGGCTAATCCAACGATGACGGTACAACAGTAACCCAACAGGGCACAAAAAATTTCTGAAACATCCATACCCTCCTCCATATGTATACACTCTACAAGTAGTGAAGCGGTTAATGCAAATACGCCAAATGGAGCCAGTTCCATAATCATGCGAATCAAGGCTACCATAGCCTCATAAATACCCTCAAAAAAGGTAACTACTGCGATCCTTTTTTCTGGTACCACCTTTAAAAGCGCTATACCTAAACAAATGGCAAGAAAAACCACCTGTAAAAGTTTTTCATTATCAGCAAAGGGATGAAAAAAATTTTCTGGAATCAATGTTTTAAAAAACCGCAAAGGTGTATCATCCATAACTTGTGGGTGTTTTTGTGTGCCAAGCGAATCCCTTTGGTTATACAAAGCAACAAACGCAGCGCTTGTTTGACTGGAGATATAAGATCCAGGCTTTAATAAACGAGTAATTTGAATGCCCACACCAGCCGAGATGGCCGTTGTTACTATATAGATTAAGAGCGCCTTCAACCCCATGCTTGAAAGCTTAGCCCTATCTTGAACGCTTACCACACAGACTAAAATCGAAGAAAAGACCAATGGTATGGCTACCATTTTTAGGCTATTTAAAAAAATAGTTCCAATAGGTTTGATATAAGACAAGGTAAAAGAAGTAGGCAACTTTAACTGAATACTTATTATGCCAAACATAGATCCCAAAACCATTCCTATTAGTATACGTATATGCAAAGGAATTTTC
Source organism: Amoebophilaceae bacterium (assembly GCA_019744995.1). Lineage (GTDB taxonomy): Bacteria > Bacteroidota > Bacteroidia > Cytophagales > Amoebophilaceae > Cardinium. Next base: position 22,690 of record JAIETQ010000076.1, on the reverse strand, counting down.
TTCATAAAATATCAAGGTTAAAAAATGGGTTAATCATTAAATAAAACGGAAGGTAAAGGTAAGGTTTTTTGCGTAATTAAAAAAAGTCTATTATCTTCTTATGTTTATGACGTTACGATAAGCCTTTACTTGCCTAGCTATAACTTATTAAAACCAATGCTAAATAATGAGTAACATTCGCCTTTTATCTGACTTATTAGTAAACCAGATAGCTGCTGGTGAGGTTGTACAACGGCCTGCTTCCGTTGTAAAAGAATTACTAGATAATTCCATAGATGCACAAAGTACAACCATCAAAGTTATCATCAAGGAGGCAGGTAAACAGTTGATTCAGGTTATAGATGATGGCATTGGCATGGATGAAGTAGATGCACGCCTCTGTTTTGAAAAACATACCACCTCTAAAATTGCTACTACCGAAGATTTATTTAACATCCATACCATGGGGTTTCGGGGAGAAGCCATGGCTTCTATGGCAGCCGTAGCGCATCTACAGCTAGAAACACGCCTACACGCCGCCTCCCTGGGTAGCTATATTGAAATCGAAGGATCCAACCTAAAAAAACAAGAAGCTATTGCTACCGCTGCTGGTACCAATATACGTGTTAAACATCTATTTTATAATGTACCCGCAAGAAGAAATTTCCTCAAATCCAATCCATTAGAGTTCAAGCATATAGTCGAAACCCTACAACATGCCGCACTGGCTAGACCTGATATTGCTTTTTCACTCTACCACAACGACACAACTGTCTATCAATTACATCCAGAAAAAATCAACCAACGGATTGTACATTTATTTGGGGAGCCCTACAAAAAGCAACTGATTCCTTGTGAAGAAACCACCCATCTATTAAGTATCAAAGGGTATATAGGAAAACCAGAACAAGCAAAAAAAACCAGAGGGGAACAATTTTTATTTGTAAATCAGCGATTTATAAAAAGCCCATTTCTTAACCATGCCATTAAAAACGCATATGATAGACTCTTACCCTCAGATAGTTTTCCTTTTTATGTTATCTATTTAACCATTGATCCACGATTTATTGACATCAATGTCCACCCTACTAAGATGGAGATCAAATTTCAAGATGAAAAAATGCTGTATACCGTTATGCAAGCGGTAATAAAAAAAAGTTTAGCCACCCATCATGTAATGGATCCTATAGATTTTGAACAAAATGTGAATTTTTCTCCTTTAGCCTTTACCCATCCTGTGATCATCTCCCCCTCGACTTCAGCAAGGGAAAGAAATTATGTGCAATTTAAAAATAACCACGCTTCTGCTGAACAGTTTCCTTCAAAAAATTGGGAAGATTTATTTACTTCATCACTACCTAGCCAGGCGGCTGAACCTGTTTGTCAAAGATATGAAACTGGACAAGCTGTACAATTATATGGCAGTTATATCATCACTCAAGTACAATCTGGTACCCTTTTAATCGACCAACAAGCCGCCCATGAGCGGATATTGTATGATAAGTTTTCGAGTCATCTTGAACATAAAAGTGGTGTTTCCCAGCAGTTGATGATACCCGAACCGCTCGAATTAAACCCTACAGATTACCTACTGTTACTAGAACATGAAGCTGTTTTAAGGTCCTTGGGCTTTGTCATAGACCCTTTTGGCAGCTCTACGGTTATCATCCATGGCCACCCCATCGAATTAAACCAACATAGCCCTAAAGCGTTGTTAGAAGCGGTTATAGAGCAACTCAAATGGAACAATACCCAATTAGAACTATCTCTTTCAGAAAATTTAATCAGAGCTTTAGCCAAAAGAGCCAGTATACCTCCTGGAAAAAAGCTTACTGTCTTAGAGATAGATGCGCTACTTGCTCAACTTTTTTCTGCTACGAATACGATGTATACACCAGATGGCAGAAAAATCTGTCTCCTGTTACCCCAAGCGGATTTGGCAGCAATGCTCAAGTAATATTTAACTCCTAGCTATCCATGGTTATATCTTTACCCATAAGTTTTTAATGCATTGCATGTTTCAAAGTTTATTTTGGTTTACGTGGCCTGTCGGCCAGACCTTACTTTTTTTGCGTCCAAAAAAAGTAAGCAAAAAAACCCTATCGCTCCAGACCAAAAAGGTGCCGAAAATTATAGCAAAATCTAGAGACAGCTGATATCGCTCCTACAGAGCTCAAAAGCTGTCTCTGATTAGATTTTACTACAATTTTTTTAGCCACTTTTTGGGCAAGTCGCGTAAAGGCATTTTTTTTAATTATTTACATAAATAGTTTGTTACGACTTATGGGTAAAGGTATGATCCATGGTTTCGTACTTGTATCCTACCAAAAATAGTAATATATTTTTCTTTTATATAGATTGCAACGGGCTCATAATTTTTACTTTTTATGAAATACTTTGAGCGTGTTATACAAATACAGCATGCTAATGCGGAAAAAATAGGAGGACTACTAGTCCTGAAGTTTCTTATTGCGTTAGTATATTGTATACTAGCAGGTCTCAAGGATACATTACTGATTACAGCTCATGCCTCTAGCGCAGAAGTTATTCCCCTTATCAAGGGGGGTATTATTTTTCCTGTTTCTATAGTGATTGTTATATTTTATACCAAATTAGATAATCATTTAAAACAATCAACAATATTTTATAGCACCATTTTTTTCTTCTTATGCTTAATTCTGTTATACTGCTTTTTTTTATATCCAAATGAATATAAGGTGAGTCCTAACATTATAGCAGATCGTTTAAGTATGTATGCTGGCGGCAGACATCTTCATTGGATTGCTGTATTTCGTAACTGGATACACGTGTTATTCTTTATTATAGCAGAATTGTGGGGACAAGTAGTACTTATGGTCTTGTACTGGAATTTTGTGAATGGTATTTGTACTATAGATGAAGGTAAAAAATATTATGGAATACTAATTGCTGCAGGAGATATACCTTTAATCATTACAGCCAAACTTATTCAGATCTATCTAAAAAAGTATGAAAAAGGCCATTTTTTACTAACTGTTCAGGCTTTAGCACAGTATATAGTGGTCTTATGTTTAGTAATAATGCTTATCTATTGGTGGGTAAATCGGAATGTGAAAAAGAACTTAATTGAAACCTATCATTCCACTTCAGGTCCTACAAAAATTAAATTATCTCTACGAGAGAGTTTCTACTACATTATATCTTCCAAATACACCAGGTTGACCAGCTAAGTTTACTATATGTTCTATTTGATCGTAATACTTTGCTAGATATTTTTTTAGACCTTCTTTATCAGATATATCTAATTTAAAAAATTAAAAATCTTTATCTATATTTTTGAGATATCTTAACCTTTCTTCCTTTAATCTTATATCATAGTAATCGTTCATATTATCTATTCCCAATACGCTATACCCCCTAAGTAATAGTGATTTTGCTAAGTGAAATCCTATAAATCCTATTACTCCAGTTATAAGCGTTATACCTTGATCTTGTTTGGTCATAGTCTACTCATTTTCTACGGTTAGACTCCCTTTGCATACTTTAATGATCCTATCAAATGACACCAATTTTGTGCTCCTATGCGTAATGTACAAAATGGTTTTATCTCTTAAATATTCAAAAAGTATAGGAAGAAGTTGTGATTCTTCATGATAATCAACGGCTGATGTCGGTTCATCGAATATCAAAAATGGTGCATTTTTCAATATGGCACGTGCAATACATATCTTTTGTATTTGTCCACCTGATAATTTTATTCCAGCGCTTCCAGCATACGTCATATATCCATCCGTTAAAGAGGAGATAAAATCATGACAACGTGCCTTTTTAGCAGCTTCTACAACCTCCTGATAAGTTGCATGTAGATTGCCTAATCTTATGTTTTCGTATATACTTCCATTTAATAAAATGGGGTTTTGTGGTACATACGCTATGTGGCGGTACCAAGATGATTGGTCAAAATCATCTATACTTTCAAGATTAACTAGCACTTCACCACTTGTGGGTTTATAGAACCCTATTACTAGATTAGCTATCGTTGATTTACCAGATCCAGATGGACCTATTAAAGCGATCTTTTCTTTTTGTTCAATCTTAAGATTAATACACTTTAATAACGTATGGTTTGTGAGTGAAAAACTTAGATTCTTTAGTTCAATGTCAATATTTTGATCATTAAATGTTTTTTTATGGCATTCTATTGTCAAGGGGCTATTTTCATATAAGTCATTTAAAGCCTGAGATAATATCCCAAAGCTTTTAATAGCATCTTTAATTCTTATAGAAAGAGAATGAAGCCTTTCCTTCAATATCATAAAAATTGAAATCACCATCACGATTTCCTCAATCTTCATGCCATGCATTGTATGGGATACATAACAAAATACAAAAGAAGCAGTTCCTAAAAGAAAAGTCATTATTTCCTGTAAGAAATAAGCATGAATAGTAGAAAGTTGAGCAACTTTATGCTTGTCTATGTTTTCAATTAGTATATTTTTTATAAGTTCTTGTCTATCTTTTTCATTTGTATAGACGCACAGTGAAACAAAGTTCTCTATCGCATTGACGATATAGCCGGCTATATCAGATTCAACCTTAGAAAATGCTTTCCACTTTTTATGGCTAAAGGTTAAGACTTTTTTTATGCATATGGTATATAATATACACCATACTAAAAATATTAATCCAAGATACTTACTAAGTATTATAAACATGATTGAGGCAACACATACATTAACTGCTATACTTAGGAAAATCCAGAAAATCATATCTAACAGGGTATCAATAGAGGTATAAATTTGATTAAGCTTATTGAAAATTTCACCTGGAGAACGCATGGTGACAAAAGAAAAAGAACGATTCATCACAAAATTATAAAAGTAAGATTTTACATAGCTCCTTGTATCTGATATAGGAATGATGAATAGATATGCGGCTGCTCTTAGGGCTACTTCTCCTACTAAAAAACAACCTAAAAAAGTCACCATCCAAAAGAGTAAGTTATCATGAAATCCTGATCCTTGATCAATTATTCTATTTAAGAAATATGGCCATAACATACCCAAAGATCTACCTAGTATGATGAGTATACTTACTATTATAAAGTATAACTTATGTCTACAAAGACATATAAGAATAATTTTTATAGCACTCACTTTCATTGTAATTTAAGATGATTTAGGAAAAAATCTTATAAAAAAACTAGCTAGATTAAATCATCCACTAATTGGCTTAACTAGTTTAAAAGCTAATCATTGATTCTCTTGATGTACTTCTTGAATAGATTTAGGGTTGATATATATACCTTTAGATTTATTCATTAAATTATTAAAACTATTTCCTATGATCATTTTTTCACCAGTAGAAAACATCTCAGGGCCTGATTTAAGATTATTTGTATTTAAAACATCACTAAATACTGGTTTTTTCATAGAAAACAAATTTTGTTTTTTAAGATTAAAAACATTCTGATGAGTCAATGGGACTCCTAAAACTGACTTAGTTGCAATTTTGACTAAGGATATACCAAGGGATTTCGATAGATAAGGAATAGTCCGTGAAGCCCTTGGATTAACTTCAATAACGAAAATATCATTATCCTTGATTGCAAATTGAATATTGAATAACCCCAAAATATTTAAGCTACTTGCTAACTCCTCAGAAAGGTTAAGAATAGATTCTTTCACTCGTTTTGATAAAGAAAATGGAGGGAATATACATTTAGAATCACCTGAATGGATACCAACAGGCTCTATCTGCTCCATAATACCAGCAATGAATACATTTTTTCCGTCACATATTCCATCCACTTCAACTTCTTTAAACCCTTTCATATACTCTTCGAGTAAGATCGGAAATAAGTTATCATTTTTACTAAATTTTTCTAAATAGACATGTAGTGCTCTATAATTTTTAATTATTCTTACTGAAGAACCACCTAATTACATAAGAAGGTCTAATAATTAAGGGGAAGTTAATGCCCTGTAAGTTATTGTCAATCTCTTCCTTTGTATGTATGACAACGTAATTTGCCTGCCTTATGTGGAGTTTATTTAATAATTCCTTGAATCTGACTTTATTCTCACATAAGCTTACTGTTTCATAACTAGTTCCAAGCACATTAATATCATATAAGTATATATCCCTTAATATATTAATAGACGTTTGTCCTCCAAATTGAAAAAATGTTCCTATTTATAATCAATTTTTTACTGCATTCCTTAAATGGGTTTAGAATTTTAGATGTAGGGTGTGGAGATTGTTATTTCCTGAAAAAGATAAAACAAAAATATCCACTTAGTATATTGCATGGTATAGATATCATATATAACAGTAAATGTAAATGTGATGGAATAGACCATATAATCTATGATGGGACTCATTGGCCTAAAAATTTGGGTAAGTTTAGTACTATATTTTGCATGAATGTCATGTATCATATAACTGACAAAGCTAACCTCATTAACCATTTCCTTCATGCTCTAGATGAAAATGGAACAATTATAATTACTACAAAATCTAATAAAAATCTTCAAAATTTAGAGCGTATACATACAAAAGCCTGTGAATTATTAAGATTAGATCCTAATATAAAAGGTAATCTAGTTTCAGAATTTTGTTCTGAGAATTCACAGATCATTTTATCAAAAATATTAAGAGGCACAGGAAAAAGAATCAAGCAAAAATTTAATCTTTGTTCTACAATAATTGCAAGTAATAAAGAAGAGTTAAAAAAATATTTCTCCTCCTGCTACAGGTACTCTATTAACAGAAGTGATTACAAGAGGATTACAGAAAAACTAATAGATGACTACGATATATTTGTAGATTATCATATAGAACAAGTTATTGTTATAGGATGACTTACAAAATAGGATATAGTTTTTGGGGATTTTTAGGAAATGGAATAGTGGATACTCCAGATGGAGGTAGATTCCATAGGTATGATTTTTTAAAAGAAATCGTAAAAAATGGTTTTGAGATTATTTTACTTCAGAAAAATAGAGATTTAATTGAAACAGGACAAGACTTTAGTAAAAATTCAATCAGTTTTAATTTATCATTTCCTAAAATAGATATTCTAATACTAGAATACAGATGGCCTATTTTAAATAGAAATTTTGGAATATCTAAAATAGATCAAAAATATACCCCAGATCTTCATAGACAGGATGATCTTATAGACTATTACTGTTCAAAAGATGTACCAATAATAATTTGGGATAAGGATTTAAAACTAAATAATGTACATGATATTAAAAAACTTAAAGTATTAGAGCCTACATTTTTTCCAAAAGAGGGACGTAAACAGCTACTATTTCCTCTTCATCAGAAACATAAAAATATATTTTTAGAAAATCTAAAGAGTTACAATAGCATAAATCGAATGTATGATTTGATATATATGGGCAATCAATATGAAAGAGATGAAAGTTTCATGGAATTCATAGACAACTCATCTGGGTATAATAATAAAAAAGCAATAGTATATGGTAATTGGAAGTATCATCCTTTTATTTTTGAAAAAATAGCAAATCCTTTCCAGCATTGTGAATTCAGAGGTAGAATAGGTTTTGAAGAAATCGATTCAGCATACAAAAAATCTTTATGTACAGTTCTAATAGCCCCAGAATTATATTACAATAGAGGGCTGTATACCCAAAGGATATTTGAATCAATCATTAACTGCTGTATCCCATTATGTCCTAAGAAGTACATGCTCTGTGAAAAGATTATAATACCAGAATTTTTAGTAAAAAATTCTAAAGAAACAGCAGATAGAATGCTTCAATTCAGAAATTATGATAATAAAAAGATAGCAGAGCTCATTAACAAACAGTATCAAAGATTAAAGTATTTTGATATGAATAAACAAGTGAAAAACTTGATATCCATTATAATGGATCTGTTACATAAGTAACATCAGTTTACGATGTATACACCGGATGGAAGAAAAACATGTGTCCTGTTACCGCAAGCGGATTTGGCAAAAATGCTCAAGTAGTATTTAATGGGGGATCTGTTAGCTAAGCAACGTTGCATTGCTCAAGAGATATTACAACTTTTATATATAATGTTGAAATTTCCTCTAGAGATAAACCTGTAAGATCAGCAATATCAGCCATAGCGTGGTTTTTTGATAGCATAGCTTTAGCAATTTCTATACTGCGTTCGGCTTTACCTTCTGCCCTCCCCCTCGCTTCGCCAATTTGTTCATAGTTTTTGATCGTATTCGCTTCTATTCGGAGCCATTTAAGGTGATCTTCGTAAGCTTCTCTTGCTTCTGGGCTAAAGTTCATAAAATGTAATGTTATCCTTAAACTCAACAATCAATTTCCATCCTGAACTTATGAAAAAATAAGATATAAAGCAATAGCTATACCATAAAGCCTAAGCAACATCCCTTGCTTATGGTTGCATTTTACAAAAAAAAACCTTAGCTTAATTTTTATACATGCTTTTTTGGGATTGGATTTGGGATTGGATTATAAACTATAAATTTTCCTGTTATGAAATACTTCAGTGTCGACCACCTCATTGTCTATGCCTCCCTCTTACTTACCTTAATCGTAGGTCTGCGCGCAGGGCGCGGCATTAAAACCATCCGAGAATATGCCGTCAGCAATAAGATGTTTGGGACTGCTTCGCTATTTTGTACCTATCTAGCCACCAATTTATCTGCAGAAACTGTTATCAGGCTTACATCCATGATCTTTTTAGATGGTATTATTATGTCTATTGCGCTGCTTGGGCTTATAGTAGGTGATATAATACAGGCGTTTTTTATAGTGCCTCATGCAGTACACTTTCGCAATTGTATGACTATGGGGGATATCATGGCGCAACTCTATGGTAAAACTAGTAGAGTGATTGCAGGCTTATTAGGACTGTTGAGCTCCATTTTTCTTGCGGGTATGGAACTCATTGTACTAGGCATCATTTGTGAGTCGCTAATGGGCATCAATGCCAAACCTGCCATTCTTGTTGGAGGCCTTATTTTGACCTTGTATTCAGCTCATGGTGGCATTAAATCAGTTGTAACCACAGATGTATTACAGTTTTTGATGGCTGTAGTGGGTATTCCTCTTATTGCTTATGTTGCAGTGCATCAGGTGGGAGGCATGGCTACTTTACTGAGCCAAGTCCCTCCAGAGAAATGGATGATTGCAGATCATCCTAAACGTTATTTTTATCTAACCTTATTTTTATTATGGAGTATTTTCCCTGCTGGGCTAATAGATTCTGCCATCATGCAACGTCTATTGATGGGAAAAACAAAAAAACAGCTACGCAACCTATGCCTTATGGTTGCTTTTTTTAATCCTCTATTTACATTTATTGTTTTTGTAATCGCCTTGGCAGGAATAGTCCTCTATCCAAATGGAGATGGTAATGGGATTGTAACCCGTATGATTAATGATTTTTTCCCAATAGGCTTTAAGGGGGTGGCCGTTACTGGATTATTAGCTATGCTGATGTCTACTGTTGATTCTTACTTGCATGTTACAGGTCTTACGCTGGTCCATGACGTTATTAAACCTATTTATGTTAAAAACGGCAAGGTGTTATCGGAAACACGGGAAAAATATTTTGCACAATGGGCTACCGTTCTAGTGGGTATAGCAGCTATAGCCATTGCTTTACATACCACAGATATGTTTGGCTTATTGTTAGACTCTTTAGAAGCGACTGGTCCGTTGTTGATGTTTCCTTTACTGAGTGGCATGATGGGGCTTAAGCCAGAAAAAAAAGCTTTTTATACGGCTGCCGTGTTTACTATAGCTGCTTGGATAGGTTGCAAGTTACTATTGCCTGAAGCCTACAGTTACCTTACTACCTTACTCTGTATTCTGGTCAATGGCATAGCCTTCTTTGGCACCCATTGTTGGATTAATAAAGGATTTAAAACAGTAGACAGAAGTAGAGAACAACCCTTAAGTAGTTATACGACCGCTACTCCTTTGCTAAAAAGGCTTATGCCTACAAACATCCTTGCCTATATTAAAAAACAATTGAAAGGGTACAACCCTCCCTATGTTTTAGCTGGTATTTTTTGCTTGTTAAATTTAATCGCCCCTCATTTTATATTTGATAAGATAATTAAAGCCCACACTAAATGTTTGTTAGTAAGTCATTTTGTGGGCGGTATATTATGTGTACTACTTATGGTCAAAGAAAAATGGAGTAAATCCGCTCAGGTTAAATACTTGCCTATATTGTTTTATATAACCCTGTTTTACTGTTTACCTTTTAGCAGCATGCTAATGTTTATCATCAGTCAAGGAGATGGTAATTGCTTGGCTAATCTAGTGCTTTCCTTGACCTGCTTGTTGGTATTGGTCGATTGGGGTATATTCTTCTTGCTCAGTATATTAGCCATTGGCCTTAGCTTTATTTTCTATCCTCATTTTAGCTCTATAGATTGGGTATGGCAGACTACTTCTTGTAATATAAGAATGTATCAGCTGCTCTTGGCACTCTTCGTAGGTCTCTTTTTTTCCCGTAGAAAAGAAAAAAAAATCCATCAGCTGCAACGAAAATACCAACAGCTCTTTCAGCGCTATACTTTGCTTGAAGCGGATTATTTACACTGCTTACAATACCGAGCTTTAGAAAAAAAGTATTTAGAAATTCAAAAAGACCCACTCAGACTTGCTAAACAAGTTTTAGTAAATTTGGTCAATGGCCAAACCTCAGATATCCTCTTAGCACAGAAAGGGTTAGAACAACTCACATCCTTTATTACCTATTGCAAGGCAAGCTTTTACCAGACGATGGATGCTATGCGTCTGCATATTAGCACTATACCCTTGACAGAGCTCTTAGTTCAACTCAATAGCCAAATTAATAACGCAGAGTGTTCGGAACGCATACGTATCCAATTGCTTACTCAGCAAAAAACCATCACCTGTGATGTGGATAAAATCGTACAATTACTGACCTATCAGGTCAAATCTATGGTTCGAGACACCACAGATTTGCTCACCTTATCGATCCAGTATACCGAGCTTTGTTACCAGTTACAGGCCGTGGCTGGTGCTACTAGAAGGCTACCCGCCTTAGGGTTTTTATTTACCCAATCAACAGATAATGAACGCATTGAAGCTTACTATCAAGGCACTACACTTCCTTTATGCCTTGAGGTGCCTAAAAGCGCTATGGAGCTACCGGAACGGAACCAAACCCGGTTGATTGAGGCGCATTATGGCTATCAAGCATCAACTCCCCTAAGGGGACGGCTTTATGTATTGCCTATAGATGTAAAACAGATACGGGCTGCGGTAGTCGATCAAGACCCTATACCGAGCGAGGTTCCTTTGGACACCCCTGCTTCTGTAACCTTAGAACGTGCGTTTCTACAACGACTATCAGAAAAGGCTTGTTTGTTAGATCTTACCATTGTCCGTGAGGCTATCGATACAATCAAACAAGTCCATCAAGGGCAATTGCGTAAATCGGGGGAGCTTTTTTATACCCATCCCTTGAATGTGGCTACGATTTTGTTGACCATGACGCAAGATCCAGATACGGTTTTGGCCGCCTTATTGCATGATGTAATCGAAGATACGCCTATGCACGTGGAGCAGCTTGCTTATCAATATGGAAAAAGGGTAGCTTGGTTGGTCCAACAAGTAACTCATTTAGACCCTACCGGTAAAAAAACAAAATTAACAAAAGCTGAAAATCACGAACAATTGGCTGCCTCTTCAGATAATTATGCAGTGATGATTAAGCTAGCAGATCGCTTGCATAACATGCGTACATTGAGTTTTCAGCCGGCTGCTAAGCAGCGGCTCATTGCGCAAGAAACATTGGATTTTTACCTACCACTCAGCAATGGTTTAAAAGGGTCTGTGGCCCCAGAGGTTCGGCTGGTGGTTGAGGAGTTGAGGACTATTTGTGAAACGGTACTTCAGTTTTAAATTTTAAAAAACCTTTTTTATGCGCCATACATCTATTACCCCTGATTTATTTATCAAAAATAGAAAAAAACTACAACAACAGCTGCTTCCTAACAGCCTAGTAGTATTTAATGCCAATGATATGATGCCGAGGAACACCGATGGCACCATGCCATTTGTTCAAAATAGTGATCTCTTTTACCTAACGGGTATAGACCAAGAAGAGACCATCCTACTCCTCTACCCCGATGCCCTCAAACAAGAATGGCAAGAGATCTTATTCATTAAAGCAACCGATGAGCTACTGGCCACCTGGGAAGGAAATAAATACAGCAAAGCTGAAGCAGAGGCTATGAGTGGTATAGCAACTATACACTTTATAGGTGAATTTCACAAAATTTTTCAGCTGCTTATGGGGCTAACTGAGTATGTCTATCTCAATACCAACGAATATCCAAGAGCAGAGTGCATCGTAGAAAGCAGAGACCAACGGTTTATCCAGTGGGCACAAAAACAGTACCCGCTACATGGCTATAAACGGGTTGCTCCCCTTATGCAAAAGCTCAGAGCCATCAAAGAAGAAACAGAAATAAACCTTATCCAACAGGCTTGTAACATTACAGAAGCTGGGTTTCGATCTATTTTACCTATTATTCGCCCCCAGGTAATGGAATATGAAATAGAAGCACAACTTGCTTATGAGTTTATTCGCAGAGGCTCCAACGGATTTGCTTATAATCCCATTTTAGCGAGCGGCTCAGACAGTTGCATTCTACATTACATCAAGAACAACAAACCATGCCCTGCTGGTGGATTATTGCTTATAGATGTAGGGGCAGCTTATGGCAATTATGGTGCGGATATGACACGTGTAGTACCCATTAGTGGAAAATTTACCCCGCGACAAAAACAGGTATACCATGCGGTATTACGGATAGTACAGCTGGCAGAAAGTATACTTATGCCAGGCATTTCCTTTACAGACTACAAAAATGCGGTAGCGGTACAGGTAGAAAAAGAACTCTTAGCCTTAAAACTAATAGACCGCACCGATATTAAAAACCAAACCAAGTCACAGCCAGCCTATAGAAAATATTTTATGCATGGGGTCTCACACCACTTAGGGCTTAGCACCCATGACCTGGGGGATAGCTATGGGATGATTTTGTCCAACATGGTACTAACGGTAGAACCAGGTATCTACATTAAAGCAGAAGGTATAGGTATTCGCCTAGAAAACAATGTGGTTATTAGGGAGCATGGCGTAGAAAATTTGATGAAAAATATCCCCATAGATCCCGAAGAAATAGAAACTTTGATGCAATAAAATCAAAAGGGTACCAACTATTTTGCTGTATTAACATACAATAGCTATATTGCATAGGTGCGTCTCATGGTGAGCTTACAGGTGAATTACCTTTATTTAAATCTATTTTATGTCTTACTCGTATCAAAAAAAATCAATTACACCTTTGACTATATAAAGCAGCTAGGTACATTACTTACGGAAGCTAAACAAGAAAATCTTGCTGCTAATGAAATTAAAACCATTCAAGATCGGCTTAATATTTCAGTTAAGCGGTTGGCTGAATTGTAAACTTTGATTAAAGCCCAAGCTGAGCGCGCTCGTAAGTATAAAATTTTAGAGGATCAACATGCGCAAAAAATCGCATCTATTAACAAGGCTAAGGAGGTAAGTGCATATGCTTTGCAAAAAAGTGTAGGTAAGGTTGACCCTAGTAACTACTATTCAAACCAGCTTGCTACCATTTGCGGTAACTTTAATAAAGTTAGTTATGCTTTTGAGTGTGATCTTTTGGGTTCTGACTGCAAATCTGTTTACGACAAAATTTTGGATGCCAGTCGTAAAGGTACTTATGATAACACATATATTCTGTATACATGTGACGCTGCTCACAGTGCTTATCAATGTGCAGCTGCTGTTCTCCGTGCTTATGCTGCTGCGTTAGAGGGGGATGTTGTTGCATTAGAAAAAGAAATTGTTCATGTAGAAACTTACACAAAGGAGGTTAAAGCCTAAGCCTGTGTTAGGCTATTTTGAGCATCGTGGTGCATTCACCTCTACGTCTATTACGACTATTCAGGATGTGTGTGAAGAGGCTTACGCAAGGGCTTATGCCAGTTTTAGATCCTTGGATAGCCTCGATTAGGTTATGCTCAGTAAGCTTACTGCTGAATCTGAACTGACTGTTGAACTGATGAATATGTTTCAGGATGTAGCTCGAGCAATTACTCACGTGGAGTATCTCATAAGATCAACTAAACTGGATGATCCTTATTATGCTGTGGATCAAGCGGCTAAATTATTACGAGAAACTATCTCTTCCGTTAGGTCCTTAAGAGGTAAAATCGACCCTTTAGAAATTTATCCACCGCAATTTCGTACTATTTTAGATAAGCTTGATCTGGTTTCTCAGGCTATTCATCCTCTTCTTATTAATGATTGTAAAGAGGTTTATGCAAAGATTATAAATGCGCAGAATACGCCTGGTTATAATCCCAATGCTAGTGTCAACGCAATTATAACTACTAGACATGCCTATTACGTTTTGACTGCTGTTTATCGTGCTTGTGCTGCTGCTGTAAAAGGTGTCGGGGGTGAGGTTGGGATAGAAGTGCAAAATGTAGAAACAGACACTAGAAGTACTAGACATTACGCTACAGAGACAAAAAAACATGCTAAAAACGTAATTGATTTTAGACCTCTATGGTTCTCCAAGTAACCCCATCCAGTATACATATTACAAGAAGTCTGCTTGCTTAGTTATAGTTAAGCAGACTTTCATCCTCATGCTAGTTAAACCCCAAGGGCTGTTCGTTTATGTTTGATTTAGTTATTTAACCCAGACTTATTTTCTAGGTAATCGTATAAAATGATTGGCTGGTCTCTAAGGTTATAAATTCGTTAGAGGGGGATAGTGGTGCAGAAGCAATCAGATACATACACTAAGCACCCTACAGTGCTAGCACTTAGCGTATATACACTTATTTTCGACACTTTATTACCTATGCCTTACGTCTGCTTAAATTCCAACACATTAGTACGCACTTCCTGGGCAATCTTTTTTAATTCTTGCATACCCTTACGCACCCTTGTACCTGCTGTTTTATTACCTTTGTCATAAAACTTATAAAACTCTTCTTCTAATGAAAGTATCAGTGCTTTTAATTCTTCAAATCGATTCATAATATATAAAATTATAGTTACTATGGGTTTGATGCTCATGAGCTGTCTACTGAAAAATCATGTAACCTACCTCATTGCTCATCTTTTTATGGCTATGCTATATACTACTATAACAAACGTTTAGTGAATATAATAATTTTTGACTAAAACAACTTTTTTTTAGACATTTTTTACAAAAAAAAGCTTCATTTTATGGATTAATACTATAAAAGCGTTTAACTTTCTTGAATAATAATCTTGCCAGTAATAGACTGATAGGTAGGCCGACTTCCTTTACCTACTTTACCTATATTTATTTTTAAGGTATATAAGCGATACTTAGGCCTTGGACCGGCCATAAGTTCAATATTTAATCCAACAGCGGTAATCGGCTGATTTTTAAGTGCATCCATTTTTGATTTTTCCAATCCAAAATTTATTTTGTAATCCGTAGTAGTAAGAGGAACAGAATGTATAGAGATAGACTTAATAAAATACCCCTCTGCTGCTCCTACTGCCTTTAGACTGACACAACCTGAAGAGCCAGCGGGTAAGGTAATATCTTCTAGTGTAAATGAAACAGGAGCAGGGGCAGGGGCAGGGGCAGGGGCAGGAACAGGAGTAGGAGCAGGAACAGGAGTAGGAGCAGGAACAGGAGTAGGAGCAGGAACAGGAGTAGGAGTAGGGGCAGCTGTTTGCTCCACCTTTGCTTCACTTGATGGATGAACCTGTTCAACCCTTTCCCCGCCCAGCAGGATAATCTTGGTGGAAACAAACTTATGGGTAGAGCCACTCCCTGTGGCTAGTTTACCTACCTTAATGGTTAAGGTATAACCATCAGGCTTAAGCCTCAGACTGGGGGCAAGCCTGATGGTTAGCCCAGAGGCAGTAATGGATTGCTTTTTAAGTAGATCCACACTAGCAGCATTTAATCCAAAATTGGCTTTATAATCCGTGGTAGTGGAGGGATCTGTATGTATAGAGATAGACTTAATAAAATACCCCTCTACTGCTCCTACTGCCTTCAGGCTGACACAACCTGAAGTGCCTGCTTGAAGCGTAACTGGTGCTAGGCTAAATGAAACCCCTTCTACTACCCCCTCTGGTTGCCATGGGTTTATGGAAAGATCTTGTGCCACTTGCACAGATGGTTGCTGAATCTTTGCTGGATCAGCATCAGTGGTAGACCTATTATTGGCTTTATTTTTACAACCATGGATTGTAAAGGCAAAAACCATAAGCAAGCCATAATAAGCCCACCAAACTACCTGTCGAAAACAATAGATTAACATACAAACAATAAAATTTACCACTGGTTTACAAAATATTTTTGCAATTTAAAAAATTTTTTATAAAAAAACAAAATTTTCAACTTTATACGGCAATCGGCACTTTAATCCCAGGATGGTGCAGATAATCTAACAGCGTAAAATCATCATAACCAAAATCAAATAAATGGTTTATATTTTTATTGAGTTGCATGGTAGGAAGTTCATAGGGTGTACGTGTAAGTTGCAAGCGGGCTTGCGCTAAATGATTTTTATAGAGGTGGGCATCTCCCAATGTGTGTATAAATGATCCTAGCTTTAAGTCACATACTTGAGCTACCATCATAGTCAGCAAAGCGTAAGAGGCAATATTAAAGGGCACACCTAAAAAAACATCACCGCTACGCTGGTATAGCTGGCAAGAAAGGTGTCCATCGGCTACATAAAATTGAAAAAAAGTATGACAAGGGGGCAATGCCATTTTAGGGAGCTCTCCTACATTCCATGCACTGACTAATAATCGACGTGAATCGGGTGTGTGTTTGATGTCCTCTATAAGGCGACTGATTTGGTCAATTTTTTCTCCTGTTGCCGTAGGCCAACTTCTCCATTGATGGCCATATACAGGACCTAACTCTCCTGCTTCATTAGCCCATGCGTCCCATATAGTCACCTGGTGTTTTTGTAGGTAGGCAATGTTAGTCTCACCACTTAAAAACCAAAGTAGCTCATGAATAATAGCTGGAAGATGTACTTTTTTAGTAGTAACCAGTGGAAATCCGTCTTGGAGGTTAAAACGCATCTGATACCCAAAGATGCTTTTTGTGCCTACACCCGTTCTATCTTGCTTATCCACTCCATTGACTAGGATGTGGTCTAATAATGCTAAGTATGGTTTCATAATGGTAGTATATTTTAAGGTAAATGATTTAATCGGGACAATCTCTAATATCGTCTAATTCTTTGGTCTGGTTTTGTGATAGATTTTCTTCCTTTTGAATAGGTATGGAGCCATCTAGCTCATCTAAATTAGGCGAGCCGGCATTGACCCAAGCCGTTAACCAAAAACTGCCTACGGCTAAGATAGATTTTTGAAAACATGCTTCCACCTGTCCTTGTAATTTTTCATGATAAGACGTAGAAAAGGCCCTGGAATATTGTTTTTGTAATACACACCCATTTTGTTCGAAGCTATATTTTAGCAGCGCAGGATATTGCGCTGAAATTTCTTTTTCTACCCGTAATACCTTCTCCACTAAGCTATAGGTATGGGTAACAATAGACCAGCCATGCGCAAAGGGATGCTCAATATAACAGGCTGGTCCTACAAAGAAGTTATAGCTTTCAAAAAATAAGAGCGGAAGCCTGGTTTCCCATAAGGCATGAATCCCTTCTTGTCCTGTCAGCTGCCCATTGTAGTTTTGTGTAGTATGTAGGGGAACATGTGCATCTGCGACATAATGACCTAAATCTGCAGAAAGTTTTAAAATTCGAGCTGAATTTTTAGCTACAAAAGCTTGAGTTAATTGTTTTTGTACTTTTACAATCGCCCAAGGAACTATCCCATGTGTGGGTTTTTTGGCCAACACCGCTGGATCGGTGGATAAGTAGGCTTCCATATCTATAAAATGTTTTGCTGCTTCGCCCAAGACGCGATACCTCCGTTTATCTGGGTTGACAGATTTTTCAGTTAGAAATACCAAGTTTTTTTTATAAAAAGCAAACATACCGGGGGGTAATGTGGTAATGGCATACCTATTGATTTGTTTGTGGGCAAAAAATCCCCAAGACCATACAGGGGTGGGAATCAAAAGCAAAACCAAGACATATCTAATCATGCTACTTCAATATATTTTTTAGTAAAAATAGTTTTTTATTTGAATAATTCATATAAATAGCTTAAGTTTGCAACTTATTAAAATGTTTATTATTATGTGTTTATTATTATGAAAAAAAACAGAAAAAACAGGTTTCAACCGGGTATCATATACTTTCTGGGATATAGTGTAATCATCCTATGGAGTAGTGGTTGTAATAGCTTTACGACCAACTATAAACTGTTAGAAAGGGAACCAACCAATCAAGAAGCTATAGATTCAGAGGAAGAGACTGATTCAGAAGAACTTCCAGCAAATGTAGCCGCATTACTAGAGGCCGTTCAACATGGCCATGTGGAAGGCCTCAGATCACTCATAGCAAAAGGAACCTGTGTAAATACGCCTAATGTAAGCGGTTTATACCCATTACATCTTTGTACACAAGCAGCACATCAAGGGGTAGCAATGGCTACGTTACTCCTCGAAAAAGGAGCCAATCCTAACGTGCAAAATGCCTCACTATGTACACCTTTATATTATGCAGTAGACAACGAACGTTTAGACATGGTGATATTACTCGCCCAGCGTGGAGCAGATATCAATATTAAAAACAGTTGGTCGGATGCGCCTATACATGTGGCCATATCCTATAAAAACAGGGAAATAACAGAATACCTAATCAAAAATAGGACTGATATTCATACTAAAAACTCTTATAAAGAGACTCCTTTATATCTGGCCGTAGAAAGCGAAGAAGAAGAAATAGTCCGGTTGTTACGCGAAAAAATGGATAAAATTACCTGAGTTGAATCATAATTTTTGGATTTTCAGTAGGTATTGCGGTTTGAGGCTTTAAAGACTGTTGGCATACGGTACCATGCATATTGCCCTTTATGGTCACTTCTAACCCTATACTTTCTAATAAAAAAAGTGCGTCACGCAACGTCTTATGCAATACATCAGGTATAAGCTGGCCTGGCTCTACCTGATCTAATGGAGGAGTCTGAGGCTGCATCGGCTGCCCCGGGGTAGCGTGGGGCACATTTCTAGCTTCTAAATCTTTTCCTGCCACTCTATCCACAATATTTTTAAAGATAGGTGCCGAAACTTCTGACCCAAAATGATACTGCTTACCCTGTGGGTCATCTACTACGATAATGCAACTATAACGTGGTCGTTCCGCTGGAAAATAACCTATAAATGAAGTAAGGTGATGATCTGAATAACTTCCATCGACTAATTTTTCGGCGGTTCCTGTTTTACCGGCTATTTTATAAAACCCATCGTTTAATTTCCGTGCTGTCCCCCGCTCTATCGACCCTTCTAACATAAGTTTAAGTTTACCTAAGGTTTCATGAGAACAAATCTTTTCTTTTAAAACCGTAGTGGGGAAGCTTTTTATAATACCATTGGCTGATTTGAGATGGCGTACCAACATGGGCTTAACCATCTTACCACCATTAGCTATTGCATTACAAATCGTTAATAGTTGAAGCGGTGTGACCTGTAAGCTATACCCCATAGATAAGGAGGGAAGAGAAACTTTATTCCACATTTTGCTTTTTGGGGTAACTATATAGGGTTTTCCTTCTCCAACTAGTTCAATGCCAAGGGGATGGTGCATCCCCAGTTGTTCTATATAGTCGATAAATTTTTGAGGATTAGCACCAAAAGTTTCTTGAATGGCCATAGTAATTCCCACATTAGAAGAGTTTTCAAATACTTCTTGTAACGTAAGCAACCCATAGCCTCCCTTTTTTACATCGCGTATGGATCTGCCAAAAAAGGTAATAGAACCATTACCGGTATCTATCGGTTTAGTAAGTGGCCATCTTGTTTCTTCTAATAACGCCAACATAGAGACTAGCTTAAAAATAGAACCAGGTTCTACACAACCTTGATTGCCTACAGCATAATTATAAGCTTCTATATAGCGACCAGATGGTGTACGGGATAAATTGGCTATGGCTTTAATGGCACCACTAGCAACTTCCATGACAATAGCACAACCATGTTGCGCACTTGTTTTTTCTAATACCTCTAGCAAACTACTTTCTGTAATATCTTGTAGATTAATATCGATAGTCGTTTCTAAATCATATCCATGCACAGGGTTTATGATGGGAGCCTCTTGTACTTGTTTCCAGTTACCCCCTACTACTTTTTGATAAAGCGCCTGCCCGTCTATACCTTTGAGTTCTTTATTAAATGCATACTCTAGGCCAGATCCATTGGTCTCTCTATAAAGACCTATAGTCCTTTTAGCTAATACTGCAAAGGGATTGTAACGCTTGTATTCTTTTTGAAAAATAACCCCTCCCTTATATTTACCTTGTTTAAAGATAGGCCATTGTTGCATTTTTTCTTTTTGCTTCTGATTAATAGTACGTTTGTTCAATACTAAGAATTTTCGTTTTTGGTTCCGTGCATGGATGATACGTGTTTTATAATGTATATCAGGATGATCCCCAAAAAAAGAAGCTAACTTTTGACTAAGTTCATCTATACTTTTGTTAAACAATTCCTTTGAGGCCACCGTAGGATCTAGGATAACTGTATAAAACGGTAGAGAGGTGGCCAATAAGGAGCCATCGTCTGCATAAATATTACCCCTAGATGCTGAGATAGGTTTGTAGGTTAACTGGGAAACTTTGGCAGCATGTCTCCATTGATCTCCAGTTATAAACTGAAGATTAATGATTTTTCCTATGATAAGCGTCATAACCAGCACCACAGCAAGTAGGACTAGCCTGGAGCGTAATAAGATTTCTTTAGTAAATTGCATAACTACTCTGCCTTTATAGTATAGGGGGGAACTTTACTTTCATAAATACCTATAGCAGCAACCTTGCTGGCAATTTCGGACTGCTTACTGGTAAACATATATTTAGCTTGTACTTCCATATACTTTACTCGAAGTCCGTCTACTTGAGGCTGGAGTTGGTTTATTTTATAGAGTGTTTTTTCATGATAATGGGTATTCCAAACATACATAAGCACTAAAAAAAAGATATAAAGCAGCCGAAGGAGGTAATAACTAGAAAAGTTATCCAATAATATAGTATTTCCTTGTAATTTTTTTTCTAATTGACCAAAGAAGGTTATTTTTTTAACCTTTTTATAGGTATTTTTCTCCATGGTAGATTAATATAATTGCGCATTAGTACTAAAAGAAATTCGGCCTCAAAAGAAAACTATACGAATTTATAAAATTTTATATAAACATTTTATAGGAAATTATTTTGGAAATTATTTTATTTTTTTATAGACTAGCGCAAACGAGCTAATAACCTCGTTAAGGATCAATCTAAATCATATCAACTATGAAAAAGTTTTTAGAAGAATTCAAACAATTTGCCTTGAGAGGTAATGTTATAGAGCTAGGTGTGGGTATTGTGATTGGAGGAGCGTTTAACAACATTGTATCATCCTTGGTTCATGATATCATCATGCCCTGTGTTGGATTACTAGTAGGTGGGGTGAATTTTACTGCGCTAAAAATAGATTTAAAAGCAGCTACGGAGCTCCAGCCTGATGTAACACTGAATATTGGTGTTTTTATTCAAAGTTGCATACACTTGTTCATTATTGCGTTGTCGGTTTTTACTTGTATAAAACTTGCTACTTCACTCTATAAACCTAAAGAAAATAAGCCGTAACACACTGCTTAAACTTCAACCACTCCTTCACCAATAACCCTTAGCTCCTCAGCTATTAACAAGCTAGTGTTCGAGAGCACACTCAAATTATCTCCTGCTTGAGCTGCATTATAAATCTTGCGTCTAGTACCAAAACTAAACTCCGGTTCTCAGTTCCGTGGCTCCTATAAATTCCTCAGCATAAGCGAGTTTGGCAAGCGGTCTTTTGAACGCTACTTCTTTTTCAGGTGGAAGCTGAGCCCAGATCGCATCTATGGCGCAACTGTTTTTACCGGTTGGGGTAACCTTAAAATTAGGGTTGGTTGGGGCAAAGTGGCCATTGGGGTTGTCAGCTAATACCTGATACTTAGGCACTACCAGCAAGGTGAGTAGGGTTAAAAAGAGGGGGGTAAAAAAACTCATTGTGTTGGGTGAATGGTTTTTTCAATACCCCACATGTCATACGTTAGGTGCATTTCTTCAGTCATTAGGTAGACAGAGGAGTGGGTTACTAGGTTTGTAAGATACAATCTTAACTGCCACATAATCAAAAGCATAAAATTCAAACAAATCTAATTGTATTTTCCTCTATAAGCTTCTTGAGAGGGGTTGTTTGTACTTTTTTAACAGCCTCAAGAAAATCCTTCCAAATCAATGAAGAACTTGGGCCCTTATCAAGGGAGAACTTCATTTTAGATAAACAATTACACAAATCTTCTGACTCAATGAGTTTGCAAAGAAAATCTATATAAGCTATTACAGCGATAAAATTTTCTTGAACAGTAAGAATTGTATTTTTCTCAGATAACTCCTTTCTAGATATCTTTTTACAATCTGCTATAATGTTAAGCCAATCATACCATACTGCTGGATCCATAGTATCTCCATCTGGAGCGAACTGCATGTCACTTAAACAACC
>JAIETQ010000042.1 GCA_019744995.1 Amoebophilaceae bacterium | reverse complement strand
TTATAATTTGTTTCAAAAATCAGCTAAGAGTAAAGGTGATACAGGGGAGGTAATGTTTCAACGTTTAGAAGCCCGTTTAGATAATACGGTTTACAGGCTTGGTATTGCTTCTACGCGCATGGAAGCGAGGCAGCTTACGTCGCATAGGCATATTACTGTTAATGGTAAAGTAGTTAATATTCCTTCCTATACCTTAAAGCCTGGTGATGTGATAGGCGTAGCCGAAAAGGCAAAAACCATGGACTTAATTGTTGCCAATATAACCAATAGTAGGTCTAGTAAATATGGTTGGTTAGAGTGGGATACCTCACAAATGGTTGGTAAATTCCTTTCTTTCCCACAGCGTTCGGAGATACCAGAAAAAATTAACGAGCGGAGTATCGTGGAGTTGTATTCGAAATAAACTTAATGCTTACTTTTTACTTTTAAATAAGTTTTATAAATTAAAGTTGGTATGTCATCATCATTAGCATTTCAAATGCCTGATAAGATCTTTTTAGAAAAGGTCAATAACTTTCAAGGTGTTTTTAGTTTTAGACCTCTTGAAAAGGGTTATGGTTCTACCATTGGAAATTTATTGAGGCGTGTATTGCTATCTTCTTTAGAAGGTTATGCCATCACCTCTATTAAAGTTTCTGGTGTCCGCCATGAGTTTTCTACTATTGAAGGAGTTCAAGAAGATCTAGTAGATATTATTTTGAATCTTAAACAAGTTAGAATCAAACGAATTTTAGAAGGTGGAGATGGTAAGATTTTTGTTAGGGTAAGTAATAATGAGTTTCGCGCTGAAGATATTTCTAAGGCTACTACATTCTTTGAAGTTTTAAATCCTGAGCTGCTTATCTGCAGGCTGGATGAGTCTGCTAGTTTTGATATAGAATTGCAGGTAGCTAAGCATAGAGGATATCTTTCGGCTGATGAAAATAAGTCCAAAGAGGATCCTTTAGATGTTATTGCTATTGATGCTATTTTTTCTCCTATTGTTAAAGTAGCCTATCGTGTAGAGCATATGCGTGTGGGCCAACGTATAGACTATGAGCAGTTGACATTAGAAATAGAAACAGATGGGTCTATTACCCCAGAGGAAAGTATTAAACAGGCAGCTGGTTTAGTCATGCGTCATCTTAATCTGTTGTGTGGTCAGGAAATGGAGTTGCAACTACCAGAAGAGGAGGGAATGCAAATTTTAGACGAGGTTAATTTAACCATGAAAAGAAATTTAAGTATCCAGATTAGTGAGTTAAATTGTTCTTCGCGTGTTTTTAACTGCCTGCAATCAGCAGGTATAGAAACTTTATTGGATCTTGTTTCTGTTAAAGATTTTGATGCGATGAAATTTAGAAATTTTGGTAAAAAATCTCGCAATGAAATAGATCAATTGCTCGCAGAAAAAAACCTAAGGATAGGTATGGATCTTTCTAAGTATAAGTTAGATGATTGATTTCTTAAAAAACATTTAAACGCGATTCATATAAACAAATGAGACATAGAAAAACAGTTAATCATCTAGGTAGGCCCGCAGGCCATAGAAAAGCATTGCTTATGAATTTAGCTAAGTCTTTAATTATGCATAAACGCATCGTTACTACCTTAACTAAGGCAAAAGAATTGAGAAAGTTTGTTGAGCCCATACTCACTAGAACAAAAAAAGATACTACCCATGCTAGAAGAACGATTTTTTCTATATTCCAGGATAAAGAACCACTGAAGGAGTTATTTAACCAGATTGCAGAAAAAATTGAACAACGTCCAGGGGGGTATACCCGTATCATTAAACTGGGTAATCGTGTGGGGGATAATGCTAAGATGGCTATGATTGAGTTGGTAGACTATAATCAGCTCTATGTGAAAGAAAAAAAAGTGATCAAAACTACTAGACGTAGCAGAACCAAAAAAGCAACAGAGGGAGTTCAAGAGGTGTCTACTACGCCTATAGCTGATAAATAACATTTTTTAGTAAAGGTTTGTTAGGAGTGGTATGATGAGCCAAGTCCATACAATTCAACGTATTAAGCAATTACTGTTGAATACGTATGTTATTTCAACTGTTTTTTTTGTTATATGGATGGTTTTTTTTGACTGTCAAAGTATATATGTTCAGTATAAAATTTATGCACAGTTACAGCAATTAAAAAAAGAACATGCCTATTATGCTACTCAAATTCAACAGCTAAAAAAAGAAAAAAAAGGTCTTTTACATAGCCAGGAACGTTTAGAAAAGTTTGCGCGTGAAAAATATTATATGAAACGTGAAAAAGAGGATTTATATATTATTATTCGAGAGTAGGTTTGCTTTTAGCTGCTTTTTTATGCTTTAATTCCTGTCTACTCTCTATTTTTTATTTTTTTATGCTTGATAGAACCATTCTTCCAGCATATAGAGCTATTGAAGATATAAGCTTTCCTTGGCCAGATTACTATGTTTGTCAAAACCACCTTCCACTTTATGTATTGAATAAAAGCATTCAACCCATTGTAGAAGTAGAGTTAGTCTTTAGATCGGGTAGTTATTATGAGTTACAGCCAGGAGCTGCTTATTTTACTTCTTATATGCTTTTAGAAGGAACTAAAGATAAAACCGTTCGAGCTATTGCCGATGTTATAGATGGCTATGGTGCAACCATAACCGTTCGGCCTCAAGTGGACTTTTGTTCTATCGTTCTTTCAACACTTACTAAGTATCTAGCACCCATGTTGGATCTTTTGTTAGAGTTGTTATTAACGGCTAATTTTCCAGCAAAATCTTTCAAGTGGCTTAAAAATCTAAAGTCACAAGCTATTCAAATGGCTGATAAAAAGAATGCATATGTGGCCTATAAGCTATTTTATGAAGCCCTTTTTACTAAGCAACATCCCTATGGCAGACATTTAAACTTAGCAGATGTCGAGGCGATCCAATTAGAAGATTTGCATCTCCATTATAAAAAAATTTTATTTGCGGATTGTAGTGCTTTTGTAAGTGGTCAGGTTACGCCTGCTGCCTTGCAATCCATTCAACAATTTTTAGAACAATTACCGGTTCAAGTAGTATCAGCGCCCGCTCAGGCCGAGTTTCCTTATAAGCCCCATAAAGTGGTTGATAGAGAAAGGAAAGGTGTGCAATCTTCCATTATAGTAGGTAAAAAACTATGGAATAAGCAACATCCCGATTTTTTACCGATGTTGGTTGTCAATGAACTCTTAGGAGGTTATTTTGGTTCTCGTTTGATGCATAATATTAGGGAAGATAAAGGATATACCTATGGCATTCATTCTAGTTTGGCTTCTTTTCAACGAGCTGGCTACTTTTCTATTGTAACAGAGGTATCACCAGATATGACCCAAGATACGTTAGCAGAGATATATAAAGAAATAGAGCTATTGCAGCGTGATTTGGTGGATGCTACAGAGTTAGAAAAAGTCCAAAACTATTTACTAGGTCATTTTTTAACGACCATAAATGATCCTTTTGCCATCATGCAGAAGTTCCAGTCGGCCTATTTTTATGGGTTAGATCAAAGTTATTACACGAATTTATTGAATCAAGTGCGCAGCCTAACGGCTGTAGAGATTAGACAGTTGGCACAAAAATATTTAGCCTTAGATACATTTACTGAGGTAGTTGTTCATTAACGTTCATTATTTATTTGTATTTAATATAATTAAGAGGTATAGTTGATAACTACAATGTATTGTAAGGTACTCTTTTTTATTGGTTTGATTTTATTATTTAAAAAAAAAGTGAGTTGTATTAGTTATAAAACGAAATATGCTAACAAGCAAAGTGTTGATAAGCAGTGATTTATTTTAGATGCTGCTGCCCAGCCATTGGGTAGGCTAGCTAGCCAAGTTGCTTTTATGATTCGTGGCAAGCATAAGCCTTGTTTTACTCCACATGTAGATTGTGGCGATCATATTATTGTGCTTAATGCTGAAAAAGTTTGTTTTTCAGGTAATAAAGAGCGTAAAAAAGAATATGTTACCTATTCTGGTTATCCTGGTGGTTTAAAGAAGGCAACGCCTAAGGAGATTAAGTTATCTAATCCTAAACGCATTATAGAACATGCTGTAAAGGGTATGTTGCCAAAAAATAGATTAGGAAGAGTGTTGTTTCATAGTTTACATGTTTGTGAGGGATCTCTTCATAAATATGCTTCTCAACAACCAAAGGAAATAACCCTTAAATACTAATTATTAATAGTTACATATGAAAGCAGTGCATGCAGTAGGTAGAAGAAAATCCGCAGTAGCTAGGGTATATCTTGTCAAAGGAAAGGGAGATATTAAAGTTAATAGCAGAACCCTTTTAGATTATTTTCCAGTAGAAGAAATTGCACTAGTTGTAAAGCAACCTTTTGAAAAACTGAAATTGGTAGATCAGTATGATATGCGTATTACCGTTGCTGGTGGAGGGTTAAGGGGGCAGTCAGAGGCTATTATGATTGTTATGTTTGGTTAGGAATATTTTTAAGAAGTGTTCGTAGTTTTTTGATATTACATATTAAACTTATAAAAAAATGGAGTGTAAAATTTTTTTTCGTTGTAAAAAGGAAATGGGTAGCATAATTTTATCTAGCCTTATTGTTTCTTGTAATAGTGTTAGTATTAAAAGTAGTATGATGTCTAGTGGAGCACCAGGACGTGAGGGAGCAGGCAATTCTATAATAGATAAAGAAAACAATGATGCCAAAAGAAAAGCAGAGGTACAATCACTCTTTAACCAAAGAGAAAAGATAGAAAGGAGGATAACTTTTTTATTAGATGCTTCTAATATTCTTATTGTATTAGGAACTGATTATGATGTAAAAGGTTATAACAGTGAAGCCAGTATCAAAGCCTATGTTGTGCAACTTAGACCAGGAAATATTGATCAAGACTCCTTCCAAATGAGCTTAGATGAAGAAATAGAAAGGTGGCGTTCAAATCAAAATGAAATTTGTAGCTTGCAGGCAAGAAATACTGAGT
Source organism: Amoebophilaceae bacterium (assembly GCA_019744995.1). Classification (GTDB taxonomy): domain Bacteria; phylum Bacteroidota; class Bacteroidia; order Cytophagales; family Amoebophilaceae; genus Cardinium. The sequence goes on along the minus strand of JAIETQ010000042.1, from coordinate 37,377 downwards.
TAACTAATCAAATAAAAGCATTGCTACGGTAGAGGTTTACTGATTTGTTAAAAAACAATGTTTTAACCCACATTCCGCAAAAAATCATAACTAATTGATTTGCAAATAGTTGTGACTTTTCGTTCAGCTATTTTTTTTCTAAAGTAAATAATTGGTTATCAATTGTTTACGAATTTTGTTCGAAATGTGGGTTTTTTGTTATGAGTGCACTGACTAAAAATAATTTATCCGATATTATAATCGTGTATTCTCTATTTTTTATTTTTTATGCTTGATAGAACCATTCTTCCAGCATATAGAGCTATTGAAGATATAAGCTTTCCTTGGCCAGATTACTATGTTTGTCAAAACCACCTTCCACTTTATGTATTGAATAAAAGCATTCAACCCATTGTAGAAGTAGAGTTAGTCTTTAGATCGGGTAGTTATTATGAGTTACAGCCAGGAGCTGCTTATTTTACTTCTTATATGCTTTTAGAAGGAACTAAAGATAAAACCGTTCGAGCTATTGCCGATGTTATAGATGGCTATGGTGCAACCATAACCGTTCGGCCTCAAGTGGACTTTTGTTCTATCGTTCTTTCAACACTTACTAAGTATCTAGCACCCATGTTGGATCTTTTGTTAGAGTTGTTATTAACGGCTAATTTTCCAGCAAAATCTTTCAAGTGGCTTAAAAATCTAAAGTCACAAGCTATTCAAATGGCTGATAAAAAGAATGCATATGTGGCCTATAAGCTATTTTATGAAGCCCTTTTTACTAAGCAACATCCCTATGGCAGACATTTAAACTTAGCAGATGTCGAGGCGATCCAATTAGAAGATTTGCATCTCCATTATAAAAAAATTTTATTTGCGGATTGTAGTGCTTTTGTAAGTGGTCAGGTTACGCCTGCTGCCTTGCAATCCATTCAACAATTTTTAGAACAATTACCGGTTCAAGTAGTATCAGCGCCCGCTCAGGCCGAGTTTCCTTATAAGCCCCATAAAGTGGTTGATAGAGAAAGGAAAGGTGTGCAATCTTCCATTATAGTAGGTAAAAAACTATGGAATAAGCAACATCCCGATTTTTTACCGATGTTGGTTGTCAATGAACTCTTAGGAGGTTATTTTGGTTCTCGTTTGATGCATAATATTAGGGAAGATAAAGGATATACCTATGGCATTCATTCTAGTTTGGCTTCTTTTCAACGAGCTGGCTACTTTTCTATTGTAACAGAGGTATCACCAGATATGACCCAAGATACGTTAGCAGAGATATATAAAGAAATAGAGCTATTGCAGCGTGATTTGGTGGATGCTACAGAGTTAGAAAAAGTCCAAAACTATTTACTAGGTCATTTTTTAACGACCATAAATGATCCTTTTGCCATCATGCAGAAGTTCCAGTCGGCCTATTTTTATGGGTTAGATCAAAGTTATTACACGAATTTATTGAATCAAGTGCGCAGCCTAACGGCTGTAGAGATTAGACAGTTGGCACAAAAATATTTAGCCTTAGATACATTTACTGAGGTAGTTGTTCATTAACGTTCATTATTTATTTGTATTTAATATAATTAAGAGGTATAGTTGATAACTACAATGTATTGTAAGGTACTCTTTTTTATTGGTTTGATTTTATTATTTAAAAAAAAAGTGAGTTGTATTAGTTATAAAACGAAATATGCTAACAAGCAAAGTGTTGATAAGCAGTGATTTATTTTAGATGCTGCTGCCCAGCCATTGGGTAGGCTAGCTAGCCAAGTTGCTTTTATGATTCGTGGCAAGCATAAGCCTTGTTTTACTCCACATGTAGATTGTGGCGATCATATTATTGTGCTTAATGCTGAAAAAGTTTGTTTTTCAGGTAATAAAGAGCGTAAAAAAGAATATGTTACCTATTCTGGTTATCCTGGTGGTTTAAAGAAGGCAACGCCTAAGGAGATTAAGTTATCTAATCCTAAACGCATTATAGAACATGCTGTAAAGGGTATGTTGCCAAAAAATAGATTAGGAAGAGTGTTGTTTCATAGTTTACATGTTTGTGAGGGATCTCTTCATAAATATGCTTCTCAACAACCAAAGGAAATAACCCTTAAATACTAATTATTAATAGTTACATATGAAAGCAGTGCATGCAGTAGGTAGAAGAAAATCCGCAGTAGCTAGGGTATATCTTGTCAAAGGAAAGGGAGATATTAAAGTTAATAGCAGAACCCTTTTAGATTATTTTCCAGTAGAAGAAATTGCACTAGTTGTAAAGCAACCTTTTGAAAAACTGAAATTGGTAGATCAGTATGATATGCGTATTACCGTTGCTGGTGGAGGGTTAAGGGGGCAGTCAGAGGCTATTCGGCTAGGGATTTCCAGGGCCCTTTGTAAGTTGGACCTTGAAAACAATAGACCTGTCCTTAAAAAAGAAGGCTTTCTAACCAGGGATGCTAGAGTAGTAGAACGTAAGAAATATGGTCGAAGAAAAGCTAGAAAAAAATTCCAGTTTACAAAGCGTTAATTTCATTTTTAAAATTATTCTTACCTCAGAATGATAAAACTAGAACACAAAACCCTACTTGATGCAGGTGTTCATTTTGGGCATTTAGCTAAAAAATGGAATCCTAAGATGGCTCCTTTTATCTTTATGAAGCAAAATGGCATACATATAATCGACTTAAACAAGACCATTTCTTCTATGGAAGAAGCTGCCTGGCAGCTCAGTGGAATGGCTCGATTAGGAAAAAAAATTTTGTTTGTAGCTACTAAGAAGCAAATTAAAGGTTCCGTAGAAAGAGTTGCAAAAGAATTAGGCATGCCTTATGTTACGGAGCGATGGCTTGGCGGGACATTAACCAATTTCCTGACCATCCGAAAGCTTTTGAAGCGCATGTCTTCTATAGATAAGACCATGCAGTCTGTCGCTTATAAGGGTTTGGCAAAGAAAGAGCAGTTGGTTATTTTTCGTGAGCAAGTAAAATTGAATAAAGTATTAAGCGGCTTGTCTAATGTTACTAGGTTACCCTCTGCTTTATTTGTAATTGACATTAATAAAGAGCGCATTGCTGTTCGAGAAGCTCAAAAATTAGGCATACCTGTTTTTGCACTTGCAGATACCAATGTGGATCCTGATTTGGTTGACTGTTTGATACCAGGTAATGATGATTCTTTTCGTTCCGTTGATCTTATAGTTAGATATGTTGCCGATGCCATTAAAGAAGGTATGGAGATTTATAAAAAAGACAAGGTCCAGGGTAGCTTAAAAGAAACCACAGGAGAGAACACGGTAGGTGTTGCGGGAGGGAAAGTAGTTAAAAAAGGTTTACAGGTTGTTCAAGGCGTTTTAATAAAAAAAGACTTGCAAACCTCTTCTAAATTTAAGCCTGCTATTTTAAAAGATAAAACAACTCCTTTATTTAAAAAAAAATACACCGAAAAGAGTGTTGATTTTCAAAATAAAATAAATAAAAAGGTAGAAGTTGTACCATCAGTTATTAAAGAAAAAAAAACAGATGGCTAGGTGTAGAGGGGTAACCCTTTTACTAAAATTTTACTAAAAAAATATTTTATTGTTACTTTTTATTATTTTAATATTGTTTATTAGATATGGCCATTTCAGCGCAAGATATTGCTTTTTTAAGAAAAAAAACAGGGGCAGGTATGATGGATTGTAAAAAATCACTTGTTGAAGCAGAAGGAGATTTTGAAAAAGCAATTGACCTTTTAAGGAAAAAAGGTCAAAAAATATCTGTAGAACGTAATATACGTGATGCATCTGAAGGGGTTGTATTTACCTTTGTAAATGAAAATCATACAGAGGCTTTTTTGTTGGTATTGAACTGTGAAACAGATTTTGTAGCAAAGAATTCTTTGTTTTGCGATTTAGGAAAGTCTATTTTCGAGGTAGCTATTGCCCATAACCCTGTTTCTGTTGAAGCATTGCAACAGTTGCCATTAGGAGATGGGACCGTTGAAGCAGCTATACTTTCTTCCATGAGTGCTATAGGGGAAAAAATTGCTATCTCTGCTTATGAAACCTTAAAAGATGAAGTGGTGGTTGCTTATACGCATGCAGGTAGTAAATTGGGGGTTTTAGTTGGTTTAAAAGGAGCGACTGGAGAAAATGTATGGCATGCAGGGAGAGATATTGCTATGCAGATAGCTGCTATGCACCCACTAGCTGTTGATAAGGATCAAGTAGACCCGTCAGTAGTTGAAAGAGAGCTTGTTATTATTAAGGAGCAAGTTATTCAGGAGGGCTATCCTGAGGATAAAATAGAAAAAATTATCCAAGGAAGATTGAATAAATTTTTCCAAGAAAACACACTGTTAGACCAACCATTTATAAAAAATAACAAATTGTCCGTATTGCAATATCTTAAAGGGGTAGCTACAGATTTAACTATAACTAGTTTTAAACGTGTTAGTGTCCATTAAGTGTTTCCTGCCTATCCATTAACAATAATTTTTTCCAACAACCGTCCCAATTTGTTCCCCCAGTACGACACGTCGTAATGCATCTGGGGTTGTAATATTAAAAACAATTAATGGCAGGCTATGGGCTTCACAGAGTACAAAAGCTGTTTTGTCTAGTATAGCTAAGTTTTTTTCCATAGCTGCTTGAAAGGTTAAATGGTCAAATTTATGGGCAGTAGGATCAAGTTTAGGATCTGCAGCATAAATGCCATCTACTTGCGTAGCTTTTAATATAACATCCATTTTTAACTCTATACCCCTCAAACTAGCAGCCGTATCGGTTGTAAAATAAGGTAACCCTAACCCACCCGTTAAAATAACCACGGTACCCTTTTCTAACGTTTCCATAGCATGACAACGGCTATAGGTAGGTAACATCTTTGAAAAATCAAAACTAGAAAGGTGTAAACTGGGTACACTATGATTGTTTAAATAACTATGTAGCGCAATTCCATTGATAACAGTAGCCAACATACCCATTTTATCACTCTCTACACGATCTAAGTCCAATACATTCCGCCCCCCTCTATGTATATTGCCTCCTCCTACTACTATAGCTACTTTAACACCTAAGGCATGAATTTTCTTTATTTCTTCGGTATAATATAATAGTTGTTCATGTTGTATACCTCTTTCTCCATTTTTGCTTAAGACCTCTCCACTAAGTTTTAATAGAATTCGTTTATATATCATGTTGATTGTTTTGAAAATAATTACAAAAATTAGTTATAGTACATTGATTACATCGTGGCTTACGTGCCACACAAATATAACGCCCATGCAGCAACATCCATTGATTGGCAGCCTGTACCTGTTCTGTCGGGAGATAGCGCATGAGTTCTTGTTCTACCTTGAAGGGAGTCTTTGATGCATAAGATGCCAAACCTATACGTTTCGCTACCCTAAACAGGTGGGTATCTACCCCTATAACCGGTGCATCATACAAGATAGAAGCAACGACATGTGCTGTTTTACGCCCTACTCCAGGTAATGTTTGTAGATCGGCTATAGCATTAGGCACAACACCTTGAAACTCGGTTACGAGTAGCCTAGCTGTCTCCAATAGATAGGTAGTTTTACTTCTAGGGTACGTAATACTTTTGATATACGCAAACACTGCTTCAAAAGAAGCCTTTGATAACTTTTCTGGTGTCGGAAAAGCTTGAAAAAGCGCTGGTGTGCAAAGATTAATTCTTTTATCTGTACACTGAGCACTTAAGATTACTGCAATGAGCAACTCAAATGGTGTATGATAGATAAGCTCTGTTTTACGTAGAGCGGGTGCTGATCGCAGCTGGTTAAGAAAAGATTGATAACGTGTGTTTACATCCATGCTAATAGTAAATAGGTTAAGTATACCTAACATTAAAAGCTTAAAATAAAATTTTATATCCAATAAACCTTGTATTTTAAAGACTATTAAAATAAATTTGTATGTATAGGTGGTATGGACCATTAAAATATCTGTTTAATTTTAATCATGATTTTTGTAGAAATAAAAGAAAATGAGGGCATCGATAGGGCCCTTAAAAGGTTTAAGAAGAAAGTAGAGCGCGTGCGCACGCTTAAAGAGTCAAGGAAACGTATGTACTATGTAAAGCCAACTACTAAAAGAAAACTAGAAAAAAAGAAGGCGATTTACAAACAGAAGATGTTTGGAAATGTGAATGCACATTAAAAAATCCCACTACGCGACTCGAACAAAAAGCGCCTAAAAAATCGGCGCCTTTTTGTTCTGGAGCGATAAAGCAAAAATAACTTATGGGTAATGGTATGGATCAAAAAACAGACCTCATCACTCTTTTTGAAAGCTATTTAACCATCGAAAGACGTTCAAGTCCACATACGGTTGTCGCCTACACTACCGATTTAGTTCAATTTTCAAACCATCTGTCTACTGTTCAAGCCAAGTCGCTTACAACAGTAAGCCGCCAAGACCTACGTGGTTGGCTGGTTTCCCTAGCCAAAGAGGGGCTTAACAATAGTTCCATCAACAGAAAAATGGCAGCTATACGCACTTTTTATCTTTTTTTACAAAAAAGAGGAGAACTCATTACCCTCCCTACCCATGCCCTTAAAAGCCTAAAAAAGAAAAAAAACTTACCTATCTTTTTGCAAGAAAAAGAGCTTTTATCTGCCTTAGACCAATATCCCTCTACCACTACCTTTGCTAACCTACGTGACAAACTCGTATTGGAGTTATTATATGGTACAGGCATGCGTTTGGCTGAGCTTTTGACCCTTCGTGAAGTAGATATCCATGGTGATGGCACTATTAAAGTAATAGGGAAGCGCAATAAAGAACGGATTATTCCCTTTCCGAAACCATTAAAAGGTTACATAGCAGCTTATTTGATGGCAAAAAATAATCAGGGCTATCACCCCAGTCCAACCCTGCTAGTAACAGACCGTGGCAACCCTTGCTATCCGATGTTTATCTATCGAATTGTAAAAAAATATTTAGCAACTACTACGCGTGCCAGCCAACACAGTCCCCATATACTGCGCCATACTTTTGCTACGCATTTGTTGGACAAAGGTGCTGATCTGCAATCCATTAAAGAACTATTAGGTCATAGCAGCTTAGCTGCTACACAAATTTATACCCACAATTCTTTAGCCAAGTTAAAAGAGGTATTCAAGAAAGCACACCCTCGAGCAGAAGAGTAAGGTATAGGGAACTAAACTATTTTTAGTACAAAATAATACAAAAAAAGCCATAAGTTTATTTTTACGATAAAATAACTGTAAATTTAGCAGTTATGAGGGTATTATGCATATTAATTTTTTATTTTTTAACCAGTTACCAAAATGTCACCGCGCTACCTGGTCGCTTGGGTATCGAATGTGCTCCGACGGTTTCTACCAACAGGGTCTATTGTATGCAGGAACCGATAGTTAGTAGTAGGCAGGCTACCCTACGGCTTGTGGTTAGTGGCGCCTATTATTTCCAGCTACAAGAGCACTGTAGTATAAGCTCAGGTTTATCTTATGCCTTTGGTCATGTTGGTGTAGTGCGTAAAGCTGAAGAATCGATACCTGCTATAGATGAGCAACATACCGTTCATTATCTATGGTTTCCATGTTTATTTAGATTGTATACCAGTGAGGTTAAGATTGATACGAGTGTATATGTGAAGATAGGTCCAATGCCATCTATATGCCTATTTACTCGACCGATTACTTCGTTAAAATCTACCGATACCCCTTTTATAGATACCAAGCGGTTGGGTTTATTTTTACTTTTCGGAACTGGTATAAGTTATAATTTTAGTTTTAACAATAGCTTTACCCTTGGATTAAGTTATGCTTTAGATATATTGGGGGTAGTGCGTAAAAAAGATGTTGGTGGAGGTAAAGTGTATATACATAATAACTTTATTTGCCTTGATATGGGTTTTGTATTTTTTTAAGCGTTATGTTGGTTTTTGTGTACAAAATTTGCATAATCAAACCGTTATCATTATCAATATTTAATTATACCTGTTGCAGGTTGCTATTTTAAATCAAACCAATTTATGAAACTATCTAATTTTAAATTTTCTCTTCCAGAACATTGTATTGCCAAGTACCCAATGGATCCAAAGGAAGGAGCTCGTTTAATGGTGGTACACAAAGATAGTGGAAAAATAGAGCATAAAAGTTTTAAAGATCTCCCATCTTATTTTAGCGAAGGCGATACTTTAGTGGTTAATGACTCTAAAGTGATACCCTGTAAGCTGTATGGTTACAAAGAAAAAACCAATGCCCAGGTAGAGGTCCTGCTATTGCGAAAATTAAACCATGAGGCCGCCTTATGGGATACCATTGTAGAACCAGCTCGTAAAATCCGGGTGGGAAATAAAATTTACTTTGGAAATGGTGAGTTGGTAGCTGAAATCATAGACAATACTACCTCTAGAGGAAGAACGCTAAAATTGCTCTTTGAAGGAACAGAAGAAGAGTTTTATATGCTTATTGATCAGATGGGGCATATGCCTATACCTAGCCAAATAGGTCGCCCTTCTGAGGTGGAAGACAAGCAGCATTATCAAACGATTTTTAGCAAACAACTTGGAGGCATCGTGCTGCCAGCTGCGGGACTACATTTCACCCCCTACTTGTTGAAATACTTCGCCTTGCAAAATGTTGCTGTTGTACCCCTTACCTTGCATATTGGCTTGGGGGAGTTACAGACTATTGATATGGAAGACCTTACTAAGGTTCGTCCTTCTTCTGAACATTTTATCATTTCCCAAGAAACGGCAAACGTAGTGAATACTAGTGTATATAATAAGAAGCAGGTTTGCGCCGTGGGGACTTCTGTCTTAAGAGCCATAGAGTCGTCTGTTTCAGTTGCCTCTCAGTTAAAAGCAAAGGATGATTGGCAAAATAAATTGATTTTACCTTCTTATCCATTCAAAATTTGTAGTAGGCTGTTAACTACTTTTCATTTGCCATTTTCTCGTTCTTTGATCGCAGCAGCAGCTTTTGGTGGAGAAAAATTAATTTTGAGTGCTTATCAGGAGGCGATAAAAGAAGAGTATAGATTTTTTCTATATGGTGATTCTATGTTGATTATATAATAGACCTTTGAGCAGGTATATGCTTTATTATTTACTGTAATAATAGATATGGGTAGTAAAAAAATAAAACAAGTAGTAGCTTTAATAGCTATGGCTATAGGCTGCAGCATCGTGCCAGTTTGGGGTAATGCCCCTTATACCATTCGCAGTATTCATGTGGAAGGCCATACGATCCTAGATCATGACAAGATTGTTGCACTTTCTGGCTTTCAAGCAGGGTCCACTATTGATTTGCAATCTAAGGTGGTTCAAAAAGCTATTCGTAAAATTTATAAGGAGGAATCTATAAAATCGGTTGAAATTTACCTGTCGGATAGAGATGATGAGGCTGCTTTAGCCTCTATTACGATTAAAGTTGAAACATATCCACCCTTCATCAACTATACCATAGAGGGGTTACGTAAAAAAGAGCAAAAAGCCCTGGTAGAAAATGTAACCATTCCAGCCCATGGGGTCTTTTCTCCTTTTTTTTTACACAAAAAAAGAGCAGAGATTAAGGATTTTTTCTTAAAAAAAGGATTTGCTAAGGCAAGTGTTGCGCTAGAATTGTTGCCCATAAAAGCATCAAAAGGGAAATATACCTTAAAAATTGTTGTACATAAGGGTACAAAAAGTAGTATAGCAACCATTGGTTTCCAGGGTAATGATCATTTTGATGCGAGCCATTTGATTTATAGCATGAAGGAGATTAAACCAGCGCCTCATTTTACCCTCGTTAAGGATATGGTTAAACAAATCCTAAACTTACGACCTATTCGCAAGGCTGGTCTGTTGTTACAACTCCCTACGGTAGCCGATGCAATGCGTTATGTTAAGCGTCATGTTTCCTTATCCCCCTCTATTTTTACAGAAGCAAGCTATGCAAAAGCCAAAGAAAATCTAGTCTCTTTTTATCAATCCAACGGTTTTCTAGACATGCGTATCGCAGAAGAACAGTTGCTATATGCCCATGATGATACAGGAAAGCTTCATCTTCAGTTTAACATTGAAGAAGGGCAACCTTATACCATTCGCCACATCAACTGGATTGGTAATTATCTATACGATGATCAAACCTTAAATAGATTATTAAACTTACCAGCAGGTAGAATATATGATCCACTCTATATCAACAAAAGGCTAAGTCCTGCTACTACAGCTACAGACTTAACCATTGCAGATTTATATACCAACAATGGATATGTTTTTTTTCGTGCAGAAGTTATTGAGACTGGCATAGAAGATCATCAAGTAGATTTAGAGATCAGACTGGTAGAAGGTAAACAAGCCACTATTGCTCAAGTAGCTATTGTAGGCAATACCTTAACCCATGAGGGAGTCATTCGTCGTGAGTTAACCACCCTTCCTGGCCAAAAATATAACCGCCGCCGCATACTAGAATCGTTGCAAAATTTGGCGATGCTAGACTTTTTTAAACCTCAAAAATTGATTCCAGCGATAGATCCAAATGAAGCAGAAGGAACGATAAACCTTACCTATCATGTAGAAGAACAGCCTAAATTTGATTGTAAGTTAAATGGAACCTATAGTCGGGGCATTCTATTTGAGCTTAGTTTAGGTTCCAAGAATGTTTCTTTACATAATCTATTCAAAGGTAAGCTACCTTTGGGAGGAGCTCAGCACCTCCACTTAACAGCCTCTTTGCGTGGACAAAATTATAAAAACCTCAGCCTTACCTTCCAAGAGCCTTGGCTTTGGATCAGAGGAAAGCGTTATATATGTTCTTTACATCTCAATAGTTCTTACCAGGTATTTAAAAGTGGCCACTGGATGGCGCTAGATAGAGCGCTCAATGTAGTCTTATTTCCATTTGCGGCGTTAGCACACAAAAAGAGTACTATTTATACGACTGGTGGGCGTATGGCTTTAGGAAAAAAACTGAATAAGTATTGGGAGAGTCATTTGGGGGTAGCCTACCACTACCATCATTACCGCCACCATCAATTATTAGATGATCATCAAAGTAAATCGGGACAATTACATGATTTTAGTTTTGAGGTTACCTTATTGCGTAATAGTTTAAATGATATTAACTTTCCTACTGGTGGCTGGTCATGGTCTAATTTTTTAACTTTTACTCCCCCTTATACCTTTATGGGTTATAACCCATCTAAAGCGTCAACCATACCCAGCGTCAAAGAATTTGGGAATTTTATGACAGATTTCTCCTTTTTTCAACAGTTACCCGCTGATTTTGTTTTACATGCAAGGGCACATGCAGGTTTGTTGTGGAGTCTTTCCAAAAAAGAGATTGCTCCTTTTCAGCGATTTTATATGGGAGGAACCGCTAGTGAGATCGCTACCTATGGTATGCTAGGGGTGGATTTTATCCCGTTGCGTGGCTATCCTAATGATAGCCTTACCCCTAAAAATTATACTAACCGTGTACATGGAGGGGTGTTGTACCATAAATTTGTTGCAGAGTTGCGCTATCCTATTATGCTCACTCCTGCTTGTTTCTACTTATTAGGTTTTTTAGAAATGGGTGATAATTGGTTACAATACAACCATTATAATCCATTGGCCATGAAAAGGTCTGTAGGGGGAGGTATTCGGATCATTTTACCCTTACCGATTATACCTATGATTGGTTTAGATGTTGGCTATCGACTTGATCCTATCAAAGATACTAAGGAAGCCAAAAATAACTTTGACTACAGTTTTACTTTTGGTCCTAGCCTACGTTAAGTCTATGCAGTTTTCTATAGCACATGAAGATCAAGGCTCTAAAGCAAGAGTAGGCCTTATTACTACCAGTAGGGGAACCATTCGCACCCCTATTTTTATGCCAGTAGGTACTGCAGGGTCGGTAAAATCCGTTCCACAGGATGTACTAGCGCAACAGATTCAGGCGGACATTATTTTGGCCAACACCTACCATCTCTATTTGCGTCCCGGAACCAAAGTCTTAGATGCAGCAGGCGGATTGCATACTTTTATGGGATGGGATCGTCCCATATTAACCGATAGTGGAGGGTATCAAGTCTATTCGTTGTCTAAAAACTGTAAGCTTACCGAGGCGGGAGCTACTTTTCGTTCCCATATAGATGGATCTACCCATTTATTTACACCAGAGTCAGTAGTGGATATACAGCGCAGCATTGGTTCTGATATCATGATGGTATTAGATGAGTGTACCCCTTATCCTTGCAGCTATGCTTATGCTCAATCATCTATGGAGCGTACCCATCGTTGGCTTAAAAGAGGATGTGACTATTTTGATGCTACACAAACCGAAAGCAATCGCCATCAACAGCTTTTTCCTATTGTACAAGGAGGGATTTACAAAGATTTGCGTATTCAGTCAGCAGCAACCATAGCAGCCGCCGATAGACCCGGTAATGCCATAGGTGGCGTATGCCACCCTACGGGTCAACTCTATGAGATTACCGAGCTGGTTTGTGGTATTTTACCTAAAGAAAAACCCCGTTATCTTATGGGGGTGGGTACACCGCGAGATCTCTTGGAGTGTATCGCACTAGGCGTAGATATGTTTGATTGTGTTATGCCTACTCGAAATGGACGTAATGGCATGCTTTTTACTACACAAGGTATCATTAACATTACCAATAAAAAGTGGAAAACCGATTTTAGCCCCATTGATAGCCAGTTAGGTGGGTATGTAAGTAGTACTTATTCAAAAGCTTATTTGAGTCATTTAATGCACACCAAAGAACTATTAGGGGCTTATTTGGCTAGCGTACATAATTTAACCTTTTATTTATGGCTGGTTGATCAAGCGAGAGAAGAAATAGGTAAAAATAGTTTTACGGTATGGAAAAACCATATACTTAAAACCATTATGACAAAAATTTAAACCTCTATACCATAGCTATGAAGTTATTAGATCGATACATCATTAAGCGGTTTTTTTCTACCCTTTTGCTGATGCTTAGTATCGTCACCTTGCTTGTTGTGCTCATTCACAGCACAGAAAATGCAAATGCTTATAGAACATATAACCTATCTTTTAAGCAAATATTTGATTATTATTGCGTTTTTTTGCCTTTTATGGCTAATTTTTTGGCTCCTATTATTGTTTTTTCTACCACCATTTGGGTAACGACTAGACTGACGCAACGATCAGAGGTGATTGCTATATTGAGTAGTGGTGTTAGTTTTCATCGCCTAGCAGCTCCCTATTTGGTTATTGGGTTGATGCTCACCGGTTTAAATTTTTATTTAACCGGTTGGTGGCTGGCTGATGCGAATAAAGCAAGAGTTGCCTTTGAAATGAAGTACCTGAATTTTGGTATGGATGGTGCTGGAAAATCAGATGGCATATACTTTAAGACAGGTGATGAACAGTATCTCTATATTGCTAAGTATCATGGCTATAATAATACGGGATATAATGTTTATTTAGATACTATTAAAAATGGCGCGCTTATAGAAAGTATATATGCTGAAAAAATTAGGTGGAATAAAACAGCACAAGCCTGGGAATTTTTATTTTGGAAAAAGCGCATTTTATTTCCAAAACATGAAGAGCTCCAAGAGGGATACAGCTTTCAATTACCATTACCAATAGATCCAGAAGATTTTTCCATTAATCCCTCTTTAAAAGAGGGATTAACTTTAGGAGAGCTAGCGTTGCATATTCAAAAACTTTTAGCTAAAGGAGATGAAACCGCACGTTTTTTTATAGCTGAAAAATATATTCGATATATGACGCCTTTTGCCATTATCATTCTTGTTGTATTGGGTTTTTTAGTTTCGGTACGTAAGCCCAGGGGGGGCATTAGTAGACAAATTACCTTAGGTTTTGTCTTAGCTTGCTTGTACATGGTTATGTTTCTATCGGCTAAAACGGTAGTAGAAACACAAAGTGAACATCCACTACTGAGTGTATGGATGCCAAATATAATGTTTACCCTTTTATGTTTAATTTTCTACCGATTGGTGTCAAAATGAAGCCGTCTAAAATTAGGAATATAGATATAAAATATCTATATTATTGTATTTGAATTAAGTTATACTTTATAATCATTAACCATATCATTATATGAGTTTGTCAACATGCAATACATATAGTAAAGCGCTCAAAATAATTGCTTTCACCTTAGTAAACTGTGCCGCATCTTGTTTACTCGATTATACTAAGAAAGGTAAAGCAGGGGATACAGCGCTGAAACCTGACCCTCGTTATCAAAAATCTATTGCTAACCTAGGGGCTGAGCATCTATATCCTATGTTGGTTGGAATACCAGAAGATGTTTATAATATTCTTAAAAATTGTTCAAAGGGAACAGCAAATTATAAGAAGTTATTTTATAGCGAACCAACCGTTGAGAATATAAGGAGACTAAGACTGATGTTGTTGATGTATTTTCAATTTCAGCCGCTGCCTAAAGAGGAGAGGGAACTAGGCAGCCTCGGTCCAGCGAGGTTAGAGGAGTTAGATAAGGTGTTTCGTGCTTTTTGCGCCTATGATAGTGGCTTGCAAAACTTTGCGCAACATCTAGTAGATAACACGATCAAACTGAAAGTGAAAGACGGTAGTAACAAAAAGGTAGATCTAAGTAGGCCTATGAGCGAATGGGTAACTCATCTAGTGGAGATGTTCTTGAGCGTGGGGAAATTCAATGACCTATTGAGTTCAGGAAAAACTTCATCAGATAAACAGCCTAAATAAAAATAAATCGAGTCTAGGGGGCTTATATTAAAGTAAATTATTATGCTGCAGTTAAACCGTAATTTTTATCCTATTAAAAAAGTAAGCCTATATAAAATAGGTATAATTGCGTGGTTCATGGTGTTTAATCATGGTTCACTTTTTGGAAAGGAGCTGACCTATCAACAAAGTAGAGATAAATCGTTGTTTAGTGTCAATCAGAAATTGCCTATACATTTTGGTGTAAAAGGCTGGGGGCGTTTACAGGTAGGTAGTTTTCCACAGATCGGTTGGGAATGTGCTATTGGTTCTTTTGTAGAATGGAGATTTTTAAATGGATTGGGCCTTCAAACGGGTTTGTTTTATAACTTTCAGGAGCTTGTGATGCTTGATTTATCGCTAGATGGCAAGTCAGCAACCATTAAGGAGGTTGTAAAAAGCGCTCAAGCAGAACAAGAAGATCTAATAAAGTATGATTTGAGCAAAACATATGGTATAAAACCAGGTCTGATGGTGCTACATAACATCAGCATTCCTTTGCTGTTGCGTTTTTATCCAGAAAAGAGCAGGCAATTGGTTCTATATGTTGGACCACGTTTTACAAAAACAGTTGCTGGAAAAAAAACCATACAGTTTATGAGCTTGAATCTTTCTCCTAATTCTAAGAAAGATATAGCTTCACAAGGTTTGAAGCCCTTTTTATTGAAGTGTTTTTCTGGTAAGTGGTCTCTTTCCGGTCAAAATGCTGCGCTGGATAAAATGTACAAGTCGCTGATTTACTGGGATTTTGGATTTGAATTTCATGGAAAAAATGGTTTTATAATGGGCATCAACCAAATGGGTTTGGTGTTTGGTTATGATTGCACTAAATTATTTTGTAAAAAATGATAGCTATCCTACTAAGTGATGGAACCATCCAATCCTTCCCCAAGGGAACTACCGGTTTAGCTATTGCTCAGCAGATGGGGCTACCCTTTGCTAAGGATCTTTTAGCCATAGAGGTTAATGGTATAGTGCATGATTTATCCCATCCTATAGCGTCAGATTCTACCATTAACTGGTTAACTTGGGAGGAAGAGTTAGGTAAACAAGTTTTTTGGCATTCTTCTGCCCACCTATTGGCTGCTGCCTTAAAGATAGCCTATCCGAATGTTAAATTTGGTATAGGTCCCCCCATAGAACAAGGATTTTATTATGATGTAGATTTAGGAGAGGAGCGTTTAGAGCCTTTGGACTTAGCGCAGCTAGAAAAAACAATGGTTGAGTTAGCGGCCAAAAAAGATGGTTTTGTGCGTCGTCAAGTAAGTAAAAAAGAGGCGGTTGATTTTTTTACCGCGGCACAAAACCCCTATAAATTAGAGCTACTAGAAGGGTTAGCAGAGGGTACCATTACGTTTTACCAACAAGGAGACTTTATAGATTTATGTAAAGGGCCCCATATACCACATACAGGCTTTATTAAGGCGGCTAAAATTTTAAACCTTTCAGGCGCTTATTGGCGTGGTGATATAAAAAATAAACAACTCACCCGTATTTATGGGATTACTTTTCCTGAAAAAAAAGCATTAACAGATTTCTTACACCGTAGAGCAGAAGCCCAAAAACGCAACCACCAAAAAATAGGTAAAGCATTGAAGCTCTTTACCTTCTCTGAAAAGGTAGGTTTAGGCTTACCCCTTTGGTTGCCCAATGGAGCTTTATTGTGTGATTTATTGGTAGAATTTCTAAAAAAAGAGCAAGTAAAGCGAGGTTACCAACCGGTAATCACTCCTCATATTGGCCACCAATCTCTTTATATGACTTCGGGCCATTATGAAAAATACCAAGCGGATTGTTTTCAGCCTATTGCTACTTCCGTAGCAGATGAGTGCTATTTACTCAAGCCAATGAATTGTCCCCACCATTGTGAGATTTATGCTGCTGAACCTCGTTCTTATAAGGACTTACCTATACGTTTAGCAGAATTTGGCACAGTTTACCGGTATGAATTACATGGGGCGTTGCATGGGTTAACGCGTACCCGTTGTTTTACACAAGATGATGCCCATATCTTTTGCCGTCCCGATCAAGTGGAAGAAGAGTTTTCCCGTGTCATTGATTTGGTACTTTATGTCTTTGATTTGTTTAAATTTACCGATTATACCGCTAGACTTTCTTTTAGAGATCCTGCTAGTGATAAGTATATAGGTAGTGCAGCAGATTGGGAGCGGGCGGAGCAATCGATTCGGGAGGTGACAGTACGTAAAGGGTTACAAACCGTCTCTGCTTTAGGTGAAGCGGCTTTTTATGGCCCTAAAGTAGACTTTATTGTAAAAGATGCCTTAGGCAGAAGTTGGCAATTGGGTACTATTCAATTGGACTACCAACTACCTAGCCGGTTTAATCTTGCTTATACTGGTCCAGATGGCCAGTCGCATCAGCCTATAATGATTCATCGGGCTCCATTTGGTTCTTTGGAGCGGTTTATTGCGTTGCTTATTGAACATACGGGAGGTAGATTTCCCCTTTGGTTGGCACCAGAACAGGTGGCTGTTTTGTTGCTTTCTGATAAATATGCAGCTTATGGTCATATGGTCCATCAGGCGCTTGTAGACCAGGGTATTCGGGCAACGATAGATGTGCGTAATGAGACCATGGGTAAAAAAATTCGAGATACTGAATTACGAAAGGTTCCTTATATCCTTATTATAGGTGAGCAGGAAATGATCCATCAATCGGTTGCGGTTAGAACACAGGGAGGGCAAACCACGCTTTCATTAAGTGATTTTATAGCAAAAATTGGTTTGGAGGTGATGCATAAGTAAGGTCTGGCCGACAGGCCACCTAAACTAGTATCATATCTTTACCCATAAGTTTTTAAATCCTTGCATGCTTCAACACTTATCTTGGTTTAGGTCGCCTGCCGGTGAGGTCGTTTACAGGAATAAAAGTAATAATTACAACTTATGGGTAAAGATATGAAACTAGTATAAGTAAAAAAATATCCATACAGCAGGATAATAGCAACGTCGCTATAGAGAGGTTCTTTTTAGCACAGCAAAAGCTTCAAGCGCTTCATGGCGTGACTGTTTTAAATCAACAATAGGTCTTGGATAATCTTTACCCAGTGTGATACCAGCCCGATGTAACATATTTTCCGGAGCTTCCCAAGGATTGAAAAGATATTCATCGGGTATGTTTCGTAGCTCTGGAACAAATTCCCTGGTATAGGTACCCATAGGATCAAACTTTTGTCCCTGTGTTACAGGATTAAAGATGCGAAAATAAGGAGCCGCATCTGCCCCACATCCTGCTACCCACTGCCAACTTGCACTATTATTAGCCAGATCAGCATCGACTAGGTGATCCCAAAACCATCTTTCTCCGTGATGCCAATGTAGGCGTAAGTTTTTAACTAAAAAAGAAGCTACAATCATTCTTACACGATTATGGATATAACCCGTTTGCAAAAGTTGCCTCATACCCGCATCAACGATAGGAATACCTGTTTGGCCGCTCTGCCAGCAGGTTAATGATGTATAAGCTTGAGACCAAGGAAAAGTATCAAATTTAGGGTTTAAATTTTGTTTAGGTAAATTAGGGAAATAGTAAAGTAAATAATAAGCAAACTCTCTCCACCCTAATTCACTACAAAAATGATCCACATCCTCATCATATCCTAAACCCTTACTGCATTGGAGTCTATACCATACATAATGAGGTGATAGTTGACCAAAATGCAGATAAGGGGACAGTTTTGAAACCTGTGATTTATAGGGAAAGTTACGCCCCTCTTTATACCCCTTGAGTCCTTCACTTACAAAGGCATCCAATCTCTGATGCGCAGCTGCTGCTCCGACCTGCCAATGATTTTTAAAGCTATCTTGAAAAGTTATGGTAGAAAGCAATTTTAAATCATTGATAGCGGTTGAGTGGTTAGCATCATCCCATACGCAAGGTAGTGGCTTTGAAATAGCTGCTCGAGGAGGCGTTAGGCAACCGTTTCTATAGTAAGGGGTAAAAACCTTATAAGGCGTTCCGTCTTGTTTGAGCACTTCCAAAGGCTCCCATAAGAGAAAGCCATTATAACTTTTAACCTCTATATGGTGTGCCTCAAGTAATTTTTTGATCGCTTTATCGCGTTTGATTTGCCAAGGTTCATAGCACCTATTCCAATAGACCCTATGAACGCCGTTATCTTTTGCCATTGCCAATAAGATATCGGCCGGGTTGCCCCTATATACCCTTAGATGGCCTTGTAGCGAGCCATCAAGCGCAAGAAGCGCATGATGTAGCCACCAACGACTTGCCGCCCCCATAAAATATACACCTGCATGTGTATCATCTAGGATATAAACTGGTAAAACTTTGCCATGGCATGCTGCATCAAATAAGGCAGGGTTGTCATCTAGGCGTAAATCCTGACGAAACCAGTGTATTACTTTTTGCATAGATTTAAGGTGCTACTTTAAGCTTCTTCAGCTTTTTTCTCCAATCTCTCCAATAGCTTTATCCAGAACTTCTTATAGTCATATTCATTCTGTGCTTCCTGCTTGCCCAATATATGGTCAACCAGCTTCTTAAACATCTCTGGGTCATCTACTGGGGGAAATTCTGATTCCAAATTCTTAAATTCATTAAATAGTGTATCCTTTGCCATAGGTAAACAACCTTCACCTTTAAGCCATAGATACAATAGATAATTGAGGAGATCAATTTTTGGTTGATGTCGTTCCTTTAAGCAGTTATCTATGCGATTTGCATCGCTATTATTTGACCCATCGTTATCCATATTGTCATCATCATAATGATCACTTGTCACCTCTTCTTCGTTTGTAGGTGGACTACTTATTTTAGGACAACTGCTAGGACAACCGCCTACTATCAGGGTTAAGATAAATAGGCTAAGCCAGGAAATAAGGTTATAAATGTTCTGTTTTTTAGAGGTATTCCAGTAGAGCATATGCCGTTTTTTTTAGTGTGGTCATCAAATAGTCTAGGGTTATTGGCTTAATCTATATCTATTCATCCAATTCCAGAAATCACGATGTTTATGAGCAGTGGTGATCTCGCCAATTGTGGTTAAATCCATGATTAGTTTATCAAAGTACTTTGGATCATCATACGGGTCGACTGCTTTATCGAAATAGTCAAACATCCTTTCTTTTTCAGCTAAGCTGAATGCAGGAGAACCACTTAGGTGCGTAAGGTATTCAATTTCTGCGCATTGATCCCCGAATCTATATCGCAATCCTTTAATTTTAGTTTCTATGTCTAGTAATACATGGTTTGGTTTTGGCTGGATAGTTAATTTAATCTCTTGACCATTAAGCATATTTGTAATTTTTGTCTCTTTTATAGGCTGCCTACAGCAGGGGCAACTAGGATTTGGGTTTGTTGTTAGTACATCACTTATACAGTTATTATGATAAACATGCGTCTTACATGTACACGGATCACCCAGCTTACATAATACCTGATCTGCTTCTGTAAAATCCTCCATACATAGGGGGCATGTTGTCTCGATCTTGTGATCTGTTAGCAGCTGTAATACACCACTGATTGGAGTAGGCGTTGCTATTTTCAACTCCTGCTCGCGTTTTATAAGCGCTTCTAGACAATCTTTTTTATGCACAAGCAGTTCATATTTATGCACAAGCAGTTCATAAAGCGCTTCTAGACAATCTTTTTTATGCACAAGCAGTTCATAATCCTCTAAGGGAGTCCTAAGTACCTCAGCATCCTCCTCCTTGGTAAAGGTATGGTGGCAGATGTAGCATGGTATGCCATTAAAACATATCACCACTACCGGTTTTTCCTTTAACGGTTTTGTAGGGAGAGCAATTACTGGTTGAGGGTTGACTTTCGTTGCTGTCAATGGTTCACGATGCGTTACTTTTACAGGGCTATGGAAATCTTCCTTTTTCGTTATAGGTCTATTGTAGCTTTCTTGTACCGCTGATCTTCCTGAGCCACTAGGTGTAGCGTAGAAAGCTATTTTTCTTTTTCTTTTTCCTGTAGCAGGTTTGTGTGCCTTAGCCTCAGCAAAACAGCTGGTTAAGGCGATGGTTAAAATCGATAGGCTAAGCCAGGAAATGAGGTTATAAATGTTGTTTTTTTTAGGCGTATTAAAATAAAGCATAGTTATAAACTATAATAATAAAAGATTAAACGACGAACAGCTACAGCAATTGTTCCTTATCCATTAAAGATACGCAAAAAGATACGCAAAAAGATACCTATGCCCTTCGCCATACTAAATTTTTATAATTAAAGATTTTATCCTATATTCCTTACCAGTTAAGTTATATCGGTTACATTATATGTTTTATAAACCCTATGTCAGATCAAAAAGAATTTAAACAATTTGTAGTTAAAAATGGGTATGCCAGTGGCCTACAGGTCAGTGATTATATTGACCATGTTGAAAACATGACCCGATCGGTTATCGAAGAGCGACCATCGAATTTCCGAGAGATAGATGTTTTCTCTAGGCTGATCATGGATAGAATTATTTTTCTAGGCACCCAAGTAGATGATAATATTGCCAATATTATTATTGCTCAGCTCCTCTTTTTAGAATCGGTCGATGCAAAAAAAGACATTGTGCTTTACATCAATAGTCCAGGAGGGTCTGTATACCCAGGTCTAGGTATTTATGATACCATGCAATACATTGCACCCGATGTGTCTACCATTTGTACCGGTCTGGCTGCCTCTATGGGAGCGGTATTGTTAGCCGGAGGTGCGCCCAACAAACGTTTTGCTTTGCCACATGCTAGGATCATGATTCACCAACCATTAGGAGGGGCCAAAGGGCAAGCTTCTGATATGGAAATTACCATACAGCAGCTGATTGAACTTAAAAAAGACATATATAACATTATAGCTAAACATACCGGGCAGGATTATAATTCTGTAGAACGCCATTCCGACAGAGATTATTGGATGCGTGCAACCCAAGCTAAGGAGTATGGGATCATTGATGCCATATTGAAGAAAAAATCTAATTAATATACTATTTGCTATTTATTGTATGAGTGTGAAACAAAGATGTTCTTTTTGTAGAAAAAGTAATGACATGGTTCGGTTGATGGTTAATGGTCCTGATGGCTGTATCTGTGAGGAGTGTATCATTCAAGCTGCACAAATTATTGAAAGTCAAAGAGACAATCATCAATTACATGAAATAAAACCCCTTCATTTGTTAAAACCAAAAGAAACCAAGCGTTATTTAGATGAATACATCATTGGTCAAGATGAAGCCAAGATCGCCTTATCCAATGCGGTTTACAATCATTATAAGCGGCTTATGCAACCTATAAATGAGGATGATGTAGTCATTGAAAAATCTAATATCCTACTGGTAGGTGAAACAGGTACAGGTAAAACCTACCTAGCACGTACACTAGCGCGTGTGTTAGATGTACCCTTTTGTGTAGTAGATGCAACCGTATTTACAGAAGCTGGTTATGTTGGCGAGGATGTAGAGAGCATCATCAGTCGCCTACTACAAGCGGCCAACTATGATGTAGCTAGAACCGAAAAAGGTATTGTCTATATTGATGAAATTGATAAAATTGCCCGTAAAGCAGGTAATCCATCTATTACGCGTGATGTGAGTGGAGAAGGCGTGCAGCAGTCGCTTTTAAAATTATTAGAAGGGACTACGGTCAATGTACCTCCCCAAGGAGGAAGAAAGCATCCAGACCATAAAATGATACCGGTCAATACAGAGAAAATTTTGTTCATCTGTGGTGGTTCTTTTGATGGCATTGCGAAAATCATTGCAAAAAGAATCAATTGTAAATCCATAGGATTTGATACGGCTATAAGCGGTGAATCCTTTTCCTTTGATGAAAAAGAGGCACTTGCCTACATTTCCTCCTTAGATGTGAAAGGCTTTGGTTTAATTCCTGAATTAGTAGGTCGCTTGCCAGTTATCAAAGGGCTTGATCCGCTTACCCAAGAACAGATGCGGCGTATTCTTATAGAACCTAAAAATTCATTGCTCAAGCAATATATAAAGTTGTTTGAAATGGATGAGATTGTGCTCACTTTTAAAGATGAAGTGGTTGACTTTATTGCAGAGCAAGCCATCTTACTTAAGCTAGGTGCTAGGGGGTTGCGTTCTATTTGTGAAACCATTATGGGTGAAGCTATGTATAATTATCCATCAGAAGATAAAAAATCATTGGTTATAGACAAACCCTATGCATTGGAACAAATTAAGAAGATGCGTATAGTGTTACCCCCAGCAGGGAAGGATGATAGGGTTAATCTAGTAAAAATGGCCTAGACCAGCCAGGTCAATCTTTTGCTTGTCTATGATGCATGGTGATTAAGGTAGGTATCTTTTTTGGAGGCGCTTCCAGGGAGCGTGAAATTTCTTTTGCCGGTGGGCGTACCGTTTACGATCAGTTAGATCGAACGCTTTTTGAGCCTATCCCCATATTTGTAGATAGTCTGGGTAATTTTATCTTATTAGATTGGAAGTATCTCTATCACGGTACCATTAGAGAGTTTTACCCATCGGTGGCTAGCATTTTTGGGATTCCGCTTTATATAGAGTCTTTGGCAGAGTTAAGCAGCGCACCACAAGCGCAGCTTATTGCGGGTATAGGTAAAAAAATAGAGCCCTCTGTTTTTTCACAATATTTTGATATAGCCTTTCTTTGCCTACATGGCCCTTATGGAGAAGATGGTACCATTCAGGCGCTTTTAGAATGGTACCATATGCCTTATACCGGTTCAGGTATATTGCCCTCTGCGTTAGGTATAGATAAAATATTTCAAAAAAAATTGTTGCATCAGGCTGGTTTTTTATTGCCCCCTTCCCTTACGCTAACACAGCAGGACTGGCTCCATGCCCCTAATAAACAGCTCATTTTTGACCAAGCCATCGAGGCGGTTGGGTTACCCTTTGTGGTTAAAAGTAGCAGGCAAGGTTCCTCGATAGGGGTTAATATTGTGCACAATAAGGAGCTGGCTTTCTTTATAGAGGCGATAAATCAATCCTTTTTTATCGAAGAGCTCAGTTATAGTAGGTGGGCAAATTACCATTTGGAGGATAAAAAAAGTTGGCTGCATAAACTTACTGATGTAAGAGAAGGTATAGGATTCCCCTTGTATATAGCAGAAGAGCTTTTTTATACCCCTAACCAATTAATCGATTATATAGAGGCTTATTTTCAACAGAAAAAAAAGCCATTGCTATTGATCAGTAGTGCAGCCGAGCAAGCCATCCTTATAGAATCTTTTATAAAAGGGAGAGAATTTTCTTGTGTGGTATTAGAAGTAGCAGCAGGCAAGCCCATGGCTTTGCCCCCTACAGAGATGTTAAAAGGAGAGTTTCGTTTTGATTATAGAGCTAAGTATTTACCAGGTATCGTGCGGAAGGTAACCCCTATGGCTTTAGCTCCTTTATTATTGAAAACCATTCAGCAACAGGTCGTAGAGCTGTTTCAATTATTAAATGGTCAAGTCTATGCCCGTATAGATGGCTTTGTAACCGAGGATAATCAAATCTTATTAAACGACCCCAATACCACTGCGGGTATGAATCCATCCTCTTTTCTATTCCACCAAGCGGCAGAAATTGGATGGAATCCCACACAGCTGCTTACCTTTATCATCCAACGGTCGCTAGCAGTAAGAGCAGCTGCCTATAAAGGGAATGGTAGGGCCAGCTGGCTTTTAGAAACACTTTCAAGTGGTATATAAAAATTTTTGTGTAGATTTATAGTAGTATGGCTGAGCATTAATTAATCTTATAACAACCCATGAATCAATATAAATTTTCAACTTATTTTCAACGATTTTATAAACCTATATCCCTTTATCTATGGTTTAGTTTTTTTATACCAATTCTCTCCATGGGATGTGCTAATTTTTTCCAAGACACCCCACAGGAGGCTCCGAAGCCGCATACCGATGAGGAAGATACTCCAGAGGAGGAGGAGGCTGAAGATGGTGGCGAGCAAGGAAATTCAGGCCAAGCTGCTGTAGATAGTGATAATAAGGCAGATTCTGTAACCAGTGATGCCAATAACGGTCTGAGGGAAACTGAAGAAGATGATGATGAAGAAGGTGAACAACTTCCTGGTGAAGGTGATGATGAAGGTGATGATGAAGCAGAACCTCCTGTTGGTGATGGCGAAGAAAAAGATGATAAAAAAACTCCTAAAGGTGATGATGAAGATGACGACGACGACGATGGGGAGGAAGATGACGACGAGGATGAAGATGATGATGAGGAGGAGGGGGAGCCTAATCAAGACCCAGGTCCTGATTTAGCAGCTGAAAAAGAAAAACTTGAAAAAGAAAAACTTGCAGCAGAGTTGAAAAAACAACAACAAGCTCAAAATCCAGGAGCTCCAGCTCCTGAGAAACCGTGTGACTTCCATAATCAATGTCATAAGTGTCATTATGAATATGTAAAAAGAGACGCATCAAACGCTATAGTATGTGGTGCCGGTAAGTGTAATCTGAAAAAACAGCAGCCATGTCCTGCATGTGACAAACTTTGGAAAATAGAGGATCTTCAGTTTGAAAGATAAATAAAAAAACAGATAAGATTTAGGAAACTATAAATTTATGTTTTATATTCAAAGAGGTAGCAAAAAAAGGGAACCAGTTCCCTCTGCCTATTAAAAAGTAGATGTCAACCATTAACAAAGTGATCCTCTTGGGCAATATAAGCAAAGATCCTCTGGTCTATCATATGCAAAATGGGCGCATGCGTGTACAATTTTTATTGGCCACACATAACTCCCATAAGACACCAAATGGCGAGCAAATAACCCATACCGACTGGCATGAAGTTATTTTTTGGTCGCCCTATGCAGAAGAGGTTGCCCAACAGGTAAGCAAAGGAAGAAGCGTCTATGTAGAAGGAAAGTTACATTATAGATCTTATCTAGATAAATCCGGTCAACGGCAATCTGTTGCCCAAATTATTGGTCACCAATTGGTGGGTTTAGATCATCTAAAAACTCAGGCTCAAGAAAAACCGGTAGAGGTAGTTAATCAAAGACCACCCGAGCCAGCAAATATCCCTGATGATATAGATGAACTCCCATGGTGAGTGCTCTTTAACCTTAAAAAATCTGTTACCGAATAATAAAGTAATTATTAACCATTTAAGCCATGCCTGTTATGAAATATCCTATTATTAAGTTTGAAAGCTTCGCTAATCAATTTTCCCAAAGTCAGGCTGCCTGTTATGTATTTGGTATTTGTGAAAACCAAGATACCCCTGTTACCGCACATTTAGCCAATGAACCCTTTTACCAGAGTGTCCTTATACCCTTGATAGCAGAGTCTAAGTTTACAGGAAAAAAAGGAACCGTGGCTTCTGCGAATTGCTTTCATAAGGTAGGTAAAGTAATAGTTGTTGGGTTAGGTAACCAAGCCGCCGTTAACACAGAAACCATTCGAGAAGCAGCCAGTCACCTCTATAGGGCAGCGGCAGCCTTAAACAGCCCAGCCGTAGCCGTGGACTTTGCTACATTTTTAGAAAAACCCGCCCATTTACAAGCTTTTGCAGAGGGCATCTTGCTTACCGCTCATTGTGATGAACGGTTTAAATCTAAACCAGACCCTAAGCTCACCCACTTAGAGCAGGTCTATTTACGAGGGAGTATTGTAGATACCAGCGCCATTGCATCCGCTCAAAAAATCACCCAAGGCGTATGTTTAGCCAGAGAATTGGTTAATGCCCCTGCTAATTATGTTACCCCTACTGTATTAGCCGATACCGCTAGTACGTTGGCAAAAAAGTATGGCTTTCAGCTTACCATTTTAGAAAAAGAGGCTTGTGAAAAGTTGGGTATGGGGAGTTATCTTTCTG
Organism: Amoebophilaceae bacterium; assembly: GCA_019744995.1. Classification (GTDB taxonomy): domain Bacteria; phylum Bacteroidota; class Bacteroidia; order Cytophagales; family Amoebophilaceae; genus Cardinium. The sequence goes on along the minus strand of JAIETQ010000042.1, from coordinate 10,919 downwards.
TTAGCCAAGGTTCTGATAGCCCACCCAAATTTATCCATCTTTTTTACAAGCCTAAATCCATAGATAGCCAAGCGACCTTCAAAAAAGTTGCCCTTATAGGCAAAGGCGTCACCTTTGATTCTGGTGGATTAAATTTAAAAGTAGGTAATAGTCAGATTGAACTGATGAAATTTGATATGGCTGGGGCAGCGGCTGTCTTGGGCGCAGCTGAAGTGGTTGGCCTTATCCAACCCCAAAAAGAGATTCATTTTATCATTGCCGCTACAGAGAATATGATTAATGGAAAAGCCACGAAGCCTGGAGATGTGGTTACTGCTTCTAATGGAAAAACCATTGAAGTGGCTAATACCGATGCAGAAGGAAGGCTTACCTTAGCCGATGCCCTCGTATATGCTGAAAAACTAGGTGTAGATGCCATAGTAGATTTGGCTACCTTAACCGGTTCTATAATTACAGCCCTAGGAGAACGCATAGCAGGTCTATTTGGCACCGATCAGGCTTTAGTAGATGGCCTTATGGCAGCTGTTCCACGCACAGGAGAACAAATTTGGAAGATGCCATTAGAAGAAAGTTATGTGGAACATATGCAGTCCCTGACAGCCGATATGGCTAATGTAGCTGAAAAACATGGGGCAGGGTCTATTACTGCTGCCTTATTTTTACAGCAATTTGTAGAAAAAACCCCTTGGGCACATATAGATATTGCAGGTACTGTATTTACGAAAAAAGCCTATACCTATAACAATGCAGGAGCCACAGGTTTTGGTGTACGGTTGTTGGTGGATTGGTTGCTGAATAATTAATTAAAAAAATGCCTTTACGCGACTTGGCCAAAAAGTGGCTAAAAAAATTTGTATCAAAATCTTATCAGAGACAGCTTTTGAGCTCCGTAGGAGCGATATCAGCTGTCTCTAGATTTTGATACAAATTTTGGCACCTTTTTGGTCTGGAGCGATAGGGTTTTTTTGCTTACTTTTTTTGGCCACAAAAAAAGTAAGGCCTAGCCGGCAGGCGAACGCAAACAAAAATAAATTTTGAAATTAACATGATTAAGTTTTAGCCATTTAATTAGCCATTTAAAAGGATAATGAAAGACAACCATAAAATTAATAAAGAGATCAAAGCCTCAGAAGTACGTTTAGTCGGTGATAATGTGACCGCTGGGGTTTATGGTATTGGTGAAGCATTAGCTATTGCAGTAGCGCAAGAACTAGACCTAGTAGAAATTTCTACAGGAAGCGACCTCCCGATTTGTAGAGTAATGAATTATTCCAAATTTAAATATCTACAAAAAAAGAGACATAAAGAGATTAAAAGCAATGCACAAAAAGTAGTCATCAAAGAAATACGTTTTGGGCCTAATACCAATGATCATGACTTTGACTTTAAGCTAAGGCATGCCATTAATTTTTTACAATCCGGAGCAAAAGTTAAAGTTTGTGTTAAATTTGTAGGCAGAGAGGTGCTTTTTAAAGAAAGAGGAGAGTTAATGCTTCTTAGATTTTCTCAAGCTTTGGAGGCCTATGGCAAAGTAGAGCAGCTTCCAAAATTAGAAGGCAAGCGAATGAGTTTGACTGTGGCCCCGATAGCCCCTAAGAAATAATAAGTTTTTTAGCCGTTAATCGGTTAAAAGATAAAGGGGAATTATTAAATTGTTGTAATTTTTATTAAATTGCATCTAGTGGATACCCCGTGGGTAGTATATAAAACTATAAAAGAAAGTAATATGCCAAAAGTTAAAACACATGCTGGTGCAAAAAAAAGATTTCAACTAACCGGTACTGGTAAAATTAAACGTTGGTTTGCCTTTAAAAGGCACTGTTTAGCTAAAAGTATTAAAACTACTAAGCAAAAAAGGAAGCTTACCCATAGCACCCTTGTGCATCCGTCTAATGCGCCAAAAGTTCGTCTACTGTTAAAAACTCATAATAGAATAATAAAATGCCAAGATCAGTTAATGCAGTAGCCTCAAGAGCACGTAAAAAACGTATATTAAAATTAGCTAAGGGGTATTGGGGCAAAAGAAAAAATGTTTGGACCGTAGCCAAAAATGCGGTCGAAAAAGGGCTTTTATATGCCTATAGGGACCGCAGAACAAAAAAAAGAGTCATAAGATCCTTATGGATACAGCGCATCAATGCAGCTGCGCGCATGCATGGTATTTCCTATGCGCAGTTTATGGGTAAGCTTTTGGAAGCTAACTTGGATATCAACAGGAAGGTATTGGCAGATCTTGCCATGAACCATCCAGAGGCATTTGAGGCTGTAGTTAGAAAGGTAGCCTAGTCTTATTGCTATCCATTTGTTCTTGTCCTTTTTTTAATTACCTTACAAATAGGTGAAAGCGTAAAGCGTTGAGCGATTATACTTATTATTTAAACCATTTAAATCATTTATTTTTAACATTTATGCCTAAAAGTATATTAAAAAGCAGTTTAAAAGCTGATAAAAAATTTAAAGTTTCTAACCCATTACAGCTATTTCGTTCTATGGTCTCCTGTTTTGGTTTAGCTGCCTTGAGTGGAGAAAAATCTTGATCAACAATGTTACGTATGCAAGCGATCGTTTCAAGAAATGGATCGTGAAAACTTGTTAGAACTTCGATACTGCACAGCCACTCATAAGGGTACTTTACACGCTTCTTGTCAGAAGAACCTTATGCCTAAATCTAAATATGCACTCTTTCGAACGCATGGTAATAGTCAATGCGATTCTATAGTAGCAGTAACTATGAGTGGAAAGGAGGCTCTTAAAGACTTAACGGCTGCTCTTGAAAAAGGAATTGCTGCTATTGATCAAGAGCAACCAACAAACACTGAAGAGGTTTCTAATAAACAAATAAGAAAAAAATTTTTAGAACGTTTTAAGCATTTTGCAATTGAACAACACTCGGGAACATTTAGAGCGTTGGCTTTTAAGGAACCTTTGGCTTACGCTAGTATAATAGATTATTTAGTCCATGGGAATAATAAATATGATAAAGCTACTCAAGTCCTAGAGGAGCATGTCGATTGTCTAGTCTATATGCGTAATGTATACAGAGATGCCCTTGCTTGGAAAACTACTCGAACCAAATAAAAAGATAGCCCTATACCCCCTTAACGATCCTACCACTAAAAAGAATCTTTTCTTCTAAACCAGGTTGGATCTGTAAGATCATAGCTCCCTTTTCAGTAATTCCCTTAAAAACACCCTTATATAGGGTGTTTTTACTTTCTACCCCTATGGTCTCATTCATAAAGATCAATCGCTTATTCAACGCCTCATAAAAAAAACCAAAGCCATGGGCTATATATTTTTTCAAGTGATAAAAAATCCTTGCTTGAAGCGCCATTAAAACCATTTCCCGATCCCATCGTTGCCCACTTTCCATATATAAAGAAGTAAATGGTTGATCAATAAAAGAGCCATCCGCTTGGGTCATATTTACATTCACCCCTACGCTCATCAGCAACCAGTCATATGCCCCATTAGAGGAGCCTATACGATGCTCACATAAAATACCACCACACTTTTTGCCATCCAGCAACAAGTCATTGATCCATTTAATTTGAGGGGTAAAACCATAACCTTCCATCGTTTCTGCCACAGCGATGGTAGCCACTTGCGTGATATTCCATAACTTATCTTTTTCTAATTTAGGCCATGGAATGATCCATGTAGCATAGATATTATACCCATAAGGAGAAGTCCACTGGTTGCTATATTGCCCAACCCCCTTGGTTTGTGCTTCAGCAGTGACTAAATGCCAATGATGCGGTCGTATGGTTGGAGATACCATCTCCCTGATATAGGACTTAGCCCATGTGTGGGTAGAATCTATCGTGTCATGCTCCCATCTTTTAACGATAAAAGCAGCTTTTTTTATCTCCATAAATCTATCCACCTATCCTGTCATAATCTCAACCACAAACTCGTTAATCTCTATAAAATTCGTTAAATTTAACCCAAGTTGCTATGCGCCTTTTTGTGCTGGAGCAATAGGGTTTTTGCAAAGGGGCAATAAGCGCCAGAGAGCAAGGCGCCAAGGAGCGCAAAATCCGAGCATACTGAGTGTATGTGAGGATTTGAGCACCGTAGGCAACGAAGCTGTATGGATGCTTTGTGCCCATTTGTTTTGCTTACTTTTTTTGGCCGCAATAAGTATGGAGCCTGGCCAGCGAGGCCGTTTACAGGAATACAAGTAATAAATGCATACATACTTTAATAATAAAATCAAACTAATTACAACTTATGGGTAAAGATACGATGGCTGATAGGTAAAATAGATCCCTTAATACCAACATATACTGAGACATATACCAAGAATTTAATTAAAAAATATAATTTTTCAAACCACTTATAGGTAATTACATCAATATGGCAGAACAACCCCTTTCCGCTACTACCCATGAGTGGGCTAGCGACCATCTATATCCCTCCACCCAGTTTGTACACGCTGGTGTAGATCCAGATCCCTATACCGGCGCTATTTTGACCCCCGTGTATCAATCCGCCGTATTTGTCCAAGAGTCAGTAGAAACCTACCTCCAAAAAGGTCACTCCTATTCAGGATCTGCTAATCCTACCGTTGCCGTACTAGAAAAAAAAATTGCACAGCTAGAAGAGGCAACAGCAGCCCTATGCTTCAATTCCGGCATGGCTGCTATTGTAGCCACCCTATCCACTTTTTTACGCCATGGGGACCATTGCATCCTTGCCAAAGGTTGCTATGGAACCACCAAGGAAGTCGCAGAAGCCACCTTTGGACCACTAGGTGTTGCCTTTTCTTTTGTAGACCTTAGCCATATCGCTGAAGTAGAGGAAGCCATACAACCCCATACGAAACTGATTTTTTCAGAATATCCTACCAATCCTACCCTACATTTAACCGATTTGGCTGCCGTTAGTGCACTGGCAAAAAAAAACAACATTAAACATGTCTGTGATAGCACACTCGCCTCTCCAGTAGTCATTCGCCCCCTAACATTTGGGGTGGATTTAGTCATCCAATCTACCACCAAATACTATGATGGCCATAATATGACCATTGGAGGAGCCGTAGCCTGTAGCTCCATAGCAGATTATAATCAAATTTTCCGCGCTAGAAGTAGACTGGGCAGTATAATGAGCCCCATGGTAGCCTTTCTTACCTTGCAATCGAGTAAAACAATGCCATTGCGTTTGGTGGCACAATGTAACAATGCACAGCAGCTGGCTAACTTTTTAGTTCAACATCCTAAAATAGAAGAGGTGCGCTATCCAGGATTGCCTTCATTTCCTCAAAAACAATTAGCCGATAAACAGCATAGCCATGGATTGTATGGGGGGATATTGTATTTTTCCGTTAAAAACGGCACAGCAAGAAAACAATTTATGAAAGACTTACGACGTCCATGGAGTTTTGGTGCGAATTTAGGTGCTGTAGAAAGTTTGATTTCTTGCCCTACGGTAATGTCTAATGGCAATATGACACAAGCAGAACGTGCCTCTTTTGGCATCAGTGAAGGGGGTATACGTATGTCATGTGGCATAGAGGATATAGCAGACTTGATTTATGCTATTGAAGTGACATTAAAAAACCTATAAAATTCCAAATCACTACAGTAGAATACCTGCTGTTATATCCCATCCAAACTCCCAATTTGAATGGGAATTATTTTTATGAAAATAAAGATCTAAAGCAGGTTGAAATTGAATAAAGCTTGCTGAAATAGAAAGTAAATGCTGTAGAGCCGATAGTTTGATTCCAAATTGATTGAATATATTATTAGTTTGAATAGTTTGAATAGAAAAATAACCCTCCATATAAATCCTTTTTAGAAACCAAATGAATGGTATACTCATATCTGGATAAACTAACGGTAAACCATAGCATGGCTTAATATAGTAGGTAAGATTAGGATCTTTACTAGTAATTTTTCTGCTATGTTGAGCATGGATATACAAGTAATGATGGGCAAGAATGCCCGGTAAATATAGATGACCTATTAGGTGAAGGTTGCTTGTTTTGGTCGCATCCTGATGTAGGATAGGTTTTGTAATTTTTATTGTAAAATCTTGTTTCCAAGGTGCATGTATGTCCCGTTCACTTTGTGTGGAAGCATTTTTTATATTAAATATGTAATTAAGCTCTAACCCTTTTTGATCGGATTGCATCAAAGCAGTGGTTGAAAATGAACATTTGCCAGCAGAAGAGCCTAGGGTAAAATAATAAGGCAATTTAATGGCTACATTCATTTTATGCGACCATTTATGCTTAGGTAGCTTACGAGTAGCTAAATCGATAGCAAAAATCGGATAGCCACTGTAGTATTTGATAGTTAATCCGAATTTACTCTTGTACTTATCGTTCGGTAGCGTGATGTTTTTATCAGCAAACCTGTAGTACAAGTAAGGGGTAATTTTTAAGTTGTGGTGGAAACTCAATACTTCAAAAGGAATCAATGTTCCTCCCAAAACCATAGGGTTTGGATCTGTTATTTTTACACCGATAAGGCCTAGACTATCTTTCCAAAAAGAATAGGGCGTTATAGGGTACTGATGGTCAGGAACCTTATCTAAGATGTCCCCATTATTTTCCTCGTCTACCGATGTTTTATAATAAGGTAATGAGCTATCAACCACCTCCTTTAAAGGTGTCCATAGCGAGGGATCAAAATCCATTACGGCTATGGCCATGCCATTTTTTGTATAATCACTAAAGATCAGTTGGTTGGTTCTTGCATCTACCATACCCACGTAAGCCCCATATTTCCTTGAGGTTACTTGAAAGCAATCTCGGCTGGGTAGGTGCATGGCATAGATGTTATCTATACCATTAATAGAGCTATTATAGAGTAGATAATTCTGATTATACCATAGGGGGTGATTTCTATGTTCATCGCTATAAGGCAAGAGTAGCTCTACCTTACCCGTAGGGATATGAATGCGTGCTATACTGTTTTGTTGATTTTTTGTTTGTACCACTACAATATGTTCTTCATCACACCAGCTCGGTGTTAAATAATAAACACCAGCTGAGTTGTCTATTTTTTTTATAACGCTGCCATCTTGTCTATCTAAAATAACCAACTGGTGGTCACAATTTTTGGACTCTACCACAACCAACTGGCTACCATTGGGGCTTATAGCTATGGCATTGTATCTACAGCTACCTACCAGTGTAACCCTTTTATGGCGTTTAAAATCATAAGATTGCAAGCGCATCCTATAAAGCTTTTCTTTATCGATTTGTTTCCCTCGCCAAGGGTGCATACATGGTTCTAACCAAACCGCACATTCCCTGCCTATGGCAACCGATGCAGCATTTATTGAGGGGTGTGTAAAAATCACCTTTTTTTCTTGAAAATAAAGCGCATCGGATAAGGAAAACTTTTTAGGGGGAGTTGTAGGTTTTAACCGTACTAACTGATCGCGGGTACCCATCCCCTTTTTCCAAGCTGTAATATGGCCTGAGTCATCTATATAGGGTATACTATAACTACAATGATCCGTATGGTTATTTTTTACCACAACCAACGCAGCAGGGGTAATCTTTAACCCTGCTAATTGCTGCTTCCATTTAAGCAATAGCTCTTGATTCATCTCCTTGTATAGCGTTAAAAGAGATTTGCCCGTTGCCTCCCTTATGGCATTGTAAAATCCAAGGTAAGGTACCCTGCGCAGGGTCTTTGCATAAACATATTGGATAGCCTTTGACCCATATTTATTGCGGATATAGCTGGTAAGGTAATAACCAGTATGATATTCACCAGGTATGGGATAGCGGAAAGAACCAAACAGTTGCGTTGGCAGGCTAATTGAGTTTCGTTCTAGTAGGTTTACTTTATATAATTTTGACCATCCAGGTAAACGCCCACGTCCACTTTTAGAAAGCGCTGTTTCCATGCCAACAGCATCTCCTTCACTAAAAAAACGAGGTACCCCCATAAAACCAGCTATGCCTGTAAAAAAACAGGAGGGTCTCAGTAAAAGAGGGAGGCTATAGTATTGCACGTTATATTGAACTGCATGCCTAAATTCATGTATACACAAAACGCTTAACCAATCACTATGACCAATAAAATGAGGATCTGATGTATACAAGGTATAACATTCAATATGCCGTGGCATAGGAGAAAAACCTCCATTTATATGGGCAGATAGGTTATTTAATAGCAAGCGCGTATGGCGAGGAGGTAAACCCAGTGTCCTAGATACTGGCCCATAGAGGGTTTCTAAAGTATTGGCTACACGTTGCGCAACAGGGGTGATGCTTTTATTAAACCCTATACTAAAGTGAGGGGTTTCTATTTTTTGCATCGTATCACTTGCTGCACAAATAGAAAATGAAGAACACCAAAGCAATAAAAAGACTATATTTATAGTAAAAGCATTTAGATTTAATGGAAAATACATTCGAAGTAGTTAAAGGTAAAATATAATCGACAACATAGAAATAAGCTTATTGTACTAAAAATAAGGAAATAATTTATGGTTTAGATCATATTTATAAAACAGCTCTGTTTTTTGTACATATAGATAAAAAATAGTACATTTATGTGTCATTGTGTTTAATATGTCGTGTATTCTAGATGGTATGTAAAAATAGTGTAGTATGTCTTCCTTGTGCCTATTGCTACTTACCCTGAGTTTTGTATTCAATAGATTGAATTTGTGTGTTAGTAATAATCTTATGGTTTTTTTCTAACCAATTTTACTGACAAAAATTAAACATGCAACCTTATAATTTTATTTTAATAGAAAAGAAGTGGCAACAAATATGGAAGGTGCAAAAAGAAACGCTGCAGTATAAAACAGCTAAACATGCACCTAAATATTATATATTGAACAGGCTTCCTGATGTTTCAGGAAGAGCACTTCACCTAGGCCACTATATGGGCTACATCGCGTCGGATATCCTAGCACGTTATTATAAACAGAAGGGATACCATGTGATGAACCCCATAGGATTTGATGGCATGCATAGGGAAAAATATATCGAACAACTCCAGCAAGTAGGTTTGGCTGTTGATGGAGCAAGCGCCATAAATACCAGTGAACCCACCTATTATAAGTGGACACAATGGATATTTTTACAACTGTTTCATGCTTGGTATAACCAGGCCACCCAAAAAGCAGAACCTATAGCTACTTTGATAGAAGCATTTGCTAAGGAGGGTAATAGCAACATAAATGGCGCATCTGATCTATACACCCCTATTTTTTCTGCAGAAGAATGGAGTAGTTATTCACCTTCGGCACAGCAAGAGAAACTATTGCACTATCGATTGGCCTACCTTAAGGAGGGGGTAGTGCGTTTAAGAATCACTGCTTATGCAAAGCGACTGATAGAAGAGGTAGAAAAGCTAGATTGGCCACTTTCGACCAAAGCAATGCAGCGTAATGGGATGGGTTTTTCTCCTGGAGCAGAGATTACTTTTAGGATACAAGGGCAATCTAGTCAGTCTATTACCATATTTACTACACGGCCAGAAACTATATTTGGCGCTTGTTTTATTGCAATAGCCCCAGAACATTATTGGGCAAGTTATATAGCCGCACAAACGGGTGATCCTACCTTGCTTGACTACATTAACCAAGCGAAAAATAAGAAAGATCGCGGGGATATGTTAACCCCTTCTTCGGTAAGTGGGATATTTGCCAATTCCTGTGTAATTCACCCTTTTACAGGCGCTCCGCTTCCTATTTGGATAGTTGATTATGTGCTGCCTAACTATGGCACAGCAGCTATTATGGGCGTGCCTGCACATCGTAGCCAAGATTACGTATTTGCGCAATTTTTTGAACTATTGTCTGTTCCTGTTATAGCCAGTGAACTATTATTAGAGGAAGGACCTTATGAAAAGCGTGAGGGGGTCATGATTAATTCTAGATTTCTTAATGGTTTATCTCCAGAAATGGCTGCTGAAAGAATCATGCATGAACTTATCAAAAGAAATATTGGCAAACATGTCATCTATGATAAGTTGAGTGATCCTGTTTTGGGTGGGCCATTGGTTTTATCCGAAGGTAGACATCAAATGCCCGCATGGGCAGCGGCTAGCTGGTATTTTTTGCGCCAGATGGATCCGCATAACGCTAAAGTTTTTGTAGGTAAACCACAAGCCACCTATTGGCAAGCAGTAGATCATTATCTATATATAGGGGGAGCAGAAGAGACAACAGCACATTTGATTTATGCGCGATTCTTGACAAAAGTGTTGTATGATTTGGGGCATATTGCTACTCAAGAACCTTTTTTAAAATTATTCTACCAAAATATGATTCAAGATGAATCCGCCTGGTACAACTACAATGTCATCAATCTAGATAGCGTTATAGCTCAATATGGAGCCGATGCGTTGCGTTTGTATCTCCTCTGTTTAGCTCCATTAGAAGAAGCTAAACCATGGGATTGGGCTGGCATAGAAAGCTGTTACGGTTTTTTAAATAGGGTATGGGCGTTTGTACAAGATGCAAAACATGGATGGGGGACTACTTCGGCTGTAGATCAAGCAGCTGCTTATGCCATCATCGATCAAATGATTAAAAAAGTAAGTGCAGCTATTGAAAAATCTTCTTTTAGCAGGGCAATAAATAGTTTAATGAAGGGGTTCAATAAGCTTTCTGTGCATAAAAATGTAGAAAAAGCTATTGTAACCCGTTTTATATTACTTTTAGAACCCTTTGCGCCTCATATAGCTGCTGAGTTGTGGGAGGGTATCGGAAATAAATAGCGGATCGTAGGTCGCCTGCCGGCGAGGCTTCCTTCTTTTTTTTTGCGACCAAAAAAAAGGCATTTTTTATTTGATGATTTATTTAGTTAAAAACCAGAAACAACCCGCTACTCAAAGAAAAGGCGTTTGTAATAAAATATAAAAAAAATGCCTTTACGCGACTGGAACAAAAAGCGCCTAAAAAAATTTGTAAAAAAATCTGATCAGAGCCAGCTATTG
>JAIETQ010000048.1 GCA_019744995.1 Amoebophilaceae bacterium | reverse complement strand
CTGAGGTCGCTCCTGCGGAGCTCAATAGCTGGCTCTGATCAGATTTTCTTACAAATTTTTTTAGGCGCTTTTTGCTCTAGTCGCGTAGTGGCATTTTTTTAATTATTTACATAAACAGTTTGTTACAACTTATGGGTAAAGATATTACTACCCTTTACGTGAAGTAATCTATGATATTCCTCATGAATAACCAAGTTAAAACTACAAAAACGTAGATAATGTTGTTTGGCGAAAATTTCAGGTTTATTAAGTATTTTTTTATATGTTAAAGACATAGAGTGGGATGCAGGATGTCATAAAAGCAATAATTTAAATATGAATGCAAAAGAAACGATGAAGTCTTGCTTAAAATCATCGACGATAAATCAAGTAAAAAGTACTATGATTTATATTTTCTGGACTTGTTCAGATAATATAGAAGCGAAAAAAGTTTCAAAAAGCTTACTAAGTCAACGTTTAATAGCATGTGCCAATATTTTTCCTATAGCATCTGTATATCGATGGAAAGATAATATAGAAGAAGGAAAGGAGGTAAAAGTTATTTTAAAAACACAATCCAAACATTTTAATGCTATTCAGCATTATATTAAAAATAATTGCAATTATGCTATACCAGAAATTTCTCAAGTAGATATTGTCCATGGCAATTCTGATTATGTGTCATGGCTTATAAATGAAACAGAAATACCTAACCTATCCTACTCCAACTACCCTTTACGTGAAGTAATCTATGATATTCCTCATGAATAACCAAGTTAGATGGAGATTGAAAATTAGGATCTTTTTCTATAATACCTTTTGCAGATGCACGAGCCTCCTCTAAAATGTTAGCATCTGTAGTTAAATCAGCTATTTTTAAATCTAATGCACCACTCTGTTTCAACCCCATTAAGTCACCTGGACCCCGAAGTTTTAAATCTAATTCTGCTATTTCAAATCCATTGGTAGTCTTAACCATCGTCTCTATACGCGCTTTACTCACCTTGTTTAATTGATAACCCGTCATCAATATACAATAAGATTGTGCACTGCCACGACCTATTCTTCCACGCAATTGATGCATTTGTGATAAACCAAATCGCTCCGCACTTTCTATAACCATCACTGTAGCATTAGGAACATTAATGCCAACTTCTATGACCGTTGTAGAGACTAGGATACTGGTTTCATTTTTTTCAAAACGCCTCATTTCTAAATCCTTAGAAGCATAGTCCATCTTACCATGAATAATTCCAATGGATACAGCTGGAAAAGCCCTCGTAACACTTTCATAACCAGCCAAAAGATTATGGTAATCCAACAGAGCAGATTCCTCAATAAAGGGATAAACCATATAGACTTGTCTACCTAATGCCAATTGCTGGCTTAAAAATTTAAAAACCCTTAAACGAGCTTTTTCATAATAATGTTGGGTTTGTATAGGGAGTCTACCTTCAGGTAGCTGATAAATCGTAGAAATAGCTAAATCCCCATAAAAAGTCATCGCTAAAGTCCGCGGAATAGGTGTAGCCGTCATAATTAAGATATGAGGAAAGTAGCATTTATTTTTGGTCAAAAGACCCGCTCGTTGTGCTACACCAAAACGGTGTTGCTCATCTATAACAAAAAAAGCCAACTCTTTAAAAGCAACTTCATCATTCAGTAAAGCATGTGTTCCCACAATAATATGCAATAGCCCCGCCTTGAGCTGATACAACATATGCACCCGCTCTTTTTTCTTAGTACTACCAGTAAGCAAAGCAATGCGAAGATTTAACGGTTCGGCAAAACTACAAAAACGTAAGTAATGTTGTTTGGCTAAAATTTCAGTAGGTGCCATAATGGCTACTTGGCCACCATCAGCCACAACAATGAGCATGGCCAAAAAAGCAACGATTGTCTTTCCACTTCCAACATCACCTTGCAAAAGCCTATCCATTTGATGGCCAGTATGTAAATCACGGTAAATATCCCTAACTACTTTTTTCTGATCATCTGTTAAGGAAAAAGGTAGGTGTTTTTTGTAAAATTCGTTAAACAACCATAAATTTTTAAACACTTTACTTGCTTGCTTTTCTAAACGGATTTGTTTCATCTTAAACAACCTAAGTTGAATATAAAATAACTCTTCAAACTTGAGCCTCCTTCTAGATTGATGTAAACTTTCCTGATTCATAGGAAAGTGAATGTATTTAAAGGCTTCTTTTAAAGAGATTAATCTATAAGTAGTTAACAAATAAGCTGGTAATGTTTCTGTTATAGTCGTTAATTGCAGTTGGGTTACTATTTTTTTTTGTAGAGCAGCAATACCTTTGCTATCTAATTTATTTTTTTTTAGATTATCTGTTGTATGGTAGAGCGGAAACCAAGAAGGTCTATCCTGGTTTTTATCCACATTTTTATCAACAAGAACAGTTATTTCAGGGTGGATAAACTGTAGCTGATTGGGGGCTGTAAAAGTAGGCTTACCCCAAATTTTGTACAAGGTATTGGGTTGTAATTTTTTTATGATCCAAGAAAAATTTTGAAACCATATAAGATCTGCTTTACCTGTCTCATCCTGAAAAAGAGCTACTAATCTTTTTTTTGCACCTCCAATTTTTTGGAGTTTGGTAATATAACCTTGCAATGTTACGTTAGCGGTTGTAGTTCCTAAATGAGTAATCAGAACACGGTGTGTTCTTTCTTCATAGCGAAAAGGATAATACCTCAATAAATCCTCATAGGTATATATACTAAGCTCCTCACCGAGGAGTTGTATCTTATCTGGTTCAATACCTGGAATTAATGCTATGTTTTTAGAGAAAAAATGATCCATATGATCCATACGCATTGGGTTATCCACTTATTCATGCACACTTATAAATATTAAATATAAGTTAATTAAATATTTATTTAAGTTTATTAGGATGTTAACATGTGGAAAATCTTAAGTAAACAGGGTATATATAGACTATTTCCTATACAGTAATGTATAAAATATAATATTTAAATAACTGGTAGTGAGTTATTTTTGTTTTTTAAAAGACCTATTGAGTTACTCCTAAATAAATAAAAAGATATCTACATTTTATAGGTATATTACTAACCATATTGTGTATAACATGGTTACAATGGTCCAAAAAGTACTTCATACATGCTATGTTGTTAATAACATAGCGTGTATGAAACGGTTTATGTAGGTTATTTGTGGATAACTATAGCATTTATACACAACAGGCCTACTTTTTATACTGTGCTGTAATAACTCCAAATTCATCTAAAAAGTTTAACCCTTCTTCTTCTATTAAACCCTTATAATTGGCATAAGATTCTTTATAGATGACTTTTTGAATACCTGCGCCAAAAATAATACGGGCACAAGGCAAACAGGGAGAAAGTGTCGTATATAGCGTTGTACCTTTTGTAGCAACCTGGTGCATCAAGGCATACATGATTACCTGTTGTTCCGCATGAATAGCCAACGAGCAATTTCCTTGTAAACTTCTAGGACAACCGGTTTTAGGCCATAATTCGTTACAATTATAGGTACCAACTGGTGGCCCATTGTATCCTGTAGCAAGAATGTTTCTATCTTTAGTTAATACAGCCGCTACTTGCTTTTTAACACAATGTGAATATTGGGTTAACTGAACCGCTAATGACATAAACAGATCATCCAATGTTGTTTTCATCCAATGTTGTTTGCTCTTAAATTACCGTTTTATCTCATTTTAAATATGCTTTTCTGCATGGTAAGAAGAGCGTACCAATGGACCAGATTCTACATAAGAAAATCCTCTTTTTAATCCTTCTTCTTTAAAGTGTGCAAATTTATCTGGATGTACAAAAGAGGCCACTTTCATATGTTTTTGGGTAGGTTGGAGGTATTGACCTAATGTTAAAACATCCAGCTCGTTGGCACGTAAATCGTCCATAAGCTTATAAACTTCTTCATCGGTTTCTCCTAGTCCTAGCATAATGCCTGATTTGGATCTTTTGCCATAGGCTTTAATCCGTTTAAGTTGCTCCAAACTTCTGGCATAATTGGCCTGTGGACGTACTGCTCTATAGAGTCGTTCTACAGTTTCCATATTGTGAGAGACTACCTCTTGACCAGCGCTAATCATTCTTTCTAAGGCCCACCAGGTAGCTTTTACATCTGGTATTAAGGTTTCTATGGTGATATAGGGGCTTAAATTTTTTGTTTCTATAACGGTTTGGTACCAAATTTCTGCCCCGCGGTCTTTAAGTTCATCTCGATTTACAGAAGTAAGTACGGCATGCTTGACACCCATCAAGTGGATGGCTTGGGCTACGCGTTTAGGTTCCTCTTTATCGTAAACAGTGGGCCGTCCTGTAGCTACTGCACAAAAAGAACAACTACGTGTGCAAACATTTCCTAAGATCATAAAAGTAGCAGTACCTGCTCCCCAACATTCTCCCATATTTGGACAATTCCCACTGGTACAAATGGTATGTAATTGGTGTTTGTCTACTATATCTCGTACCGCTAGGTAATGTTTATTAGTAGGTAATTTTGTTCTTAGCCAACTTGGCCGTTGGGTTATGGTAACCCCTTCATCTGTTGATTCTTTTTCCATTATTAATTGTTTAAGAGATCTCTTTTAATTGCATGGTATTAAAAAATTAAATAAATTCAAAATGGTTGGCATAATGTCCAAGCCTCTTCCTTGCTGTTTTCCCTATTTAAGGAAAAAGTGGTATATTTACAATTCCATATAGTCTTATTCTACATGGTTGAAAACCAAAGCGTAAAATTTCATGATTACCATTAGCGACCTTACCTATCATTTAGGCAAAAGAACTTTATACGATGCAGCTTCTCTTCATATTAATTCAAAAGATAAAATTGGATTAATTGGTCCTAATGGGGCTGGAAAATCTACTGTATTGAACATTATTACAGGACATCTTAAGCCGGATGAGGGTAAAATTACCAAAGAAAAAGAATGCTCAATAGGGTTTTTAAATCAGGATCTACTCTCCTATCATTCCGATGACAGTATTCGAAATGTAGCTATGCAAGCCTTTGATGCGGTATTAGTTACTCAGAAAAAGATCGAAAACTTATGTCGTGAGATGGAGGTAAATTATACCGATGATTTGCTTACGCAATTGTCAACCTTGCAAGAAAATTTCGAAAGAATGGGGGGGTATGAAATTCAATCCAAAACAGAGGCTATGTTAGAAGGGATGGGGTTTACTACCAAAGATTTAGACCGTGGACTTTCTGAATATTCCGGAGGATGGCGTATGCGTGTGATGTTTGCCAAACTACTTTTGCAGCAACCCTCTTTGTTGATATTGGATGAGCCCACCAACCACTTAGATTTGGTTTCTATTAAATGGGTAGAAGAATATTTGAGAAATTATGAAAGCGCTTTTATTCTGGTTTCTCATGATAGACGTTTTTTAGATGCTACGACCTCTAAAATTATAGAGATTGATCAGAAAAAATTTGTGGTATACACAGGAAATTATAGTGATTATGAATTACAAAAAGCAAAAAAAGAAGAACTTTTACAGAATGCTTATACCAATCAGCAAAAACAGTTAAAACATTCACAAGAATTTATAGATCGATTTAGAGCCAAGGCGAGTAAAGCTAAATTGGTTCAATCTAGGATTAAGTCTTTAGAAAAAATAGAAAAAGTTGAATCTCCCTCTTTGAAGCGTAAGACCATAAAATTGAACTTTACCATTAAGCAAAATCCAAGTAAAATTATTGCCGTTATAGAGAAAATAAGTAAAGCATATGGTCCGCTAGAAATTTTAAAAGAGGCTACGGTACAGATTGATCGAGGAGATAAAATTGCTTTAATTGGAGCCAATGGACGTGGAAAAACCACCCTATTGCGTATCATAGCTGGCCATGATACAGCAGATAAACAGCAAAGGACTTTTGGAACCAATGTGGATATGGCATTTTATGCCCAACATCAATTAGAAGCATTAGATTTAGCGCATACTATTATGGAAGAATTGCAGCAGTGCAGTGACAATGGCCCAGAACGTACAGAACAAGAATTACGTGCTATAGCTGGCATGTTTCTATTTACTAAAGATGATGTGTTTAAAAAAATAGGCATTCTTTCTGGTGGAGAAAAAGCACGGGTTGCTTTAGCTAAAGTGCTCTTATCTCAGGCTAACTGCCTATTGTTGGATGAACCAACCAACCATTTAGATATTCTTTCTATTGATGCATTAGCACAGGCATTGAAACAATATGAAGGAACTTGCTTATTTGTATCCCATGATCGTAACTTTGTGCAAGAAGTTGCTACTAAAATTTGGTATATTGATAAAGGAAAGGTTAAGGTATTTCCTGGAAGTTATAAAGAATTTGAAGAAGTAGTTAGTTTAACATAATTTTTTAAAAAGTTCCATGCTATTAAAGGTAATTGCAGCAATTATTATAGCTATACCCCTTTTAGCTGAGCAAAGTACGGTTAGTTATAGTGCCAAACAGCTTGAAACAACTATGGTAGGTAGTCAAAGTTGTAAAAAGTTGAAAGGAGATGTTGTGTTTACTTTTCAGCCTAGTGGCATGGTATTAACCGCAGATGAGGCTTGCAAGTATGAGGATCAAAATCTTATAGAAGCCTGTGGTAACGTGAAGATAATAGATAAAAGTGGTAGTACCATTCAGTCTGGTCGGCTAACCTATTATCCAGATAAACAGCTGGCTACACTGTCAGATAATGTGCTATGTCAGTCCGATCAACAGACCTTTCATACCTCAAAACTCATCTATAATGTGGCTAAAAAAAGAGGGGAGTTCTTGGGTGGTGGTAAGTTATTACAGGGCGAAATGAGTTTAACTAGTGTTTCTGGTATTTATGATGGAGGGAAAAAAATGATTTTCTTTAACAAAGAGGTTGTCTTAAAAGACCCTACCTTTACATTTTATGGGAATCAGTTGTCTTACCATACCAAGAGAGAAGAAGCAATTTTTACAGGTGATACTAAGATTGTTTCAGAAGATAATGTATTGACCACACAAAAAGGAGGTAGCTACCTTTTACCTAAAAAACAGCTGCTATTTAATTTTGGTACACTTACTGCAAAAGATATGGTACTTCAAGCAGATCAGCTAGAAATAGTTAATCTACAAGATTTTAAAGCTATTGGCCATGTATCGCTTGAGATGAAAACCCATGCTGCCACCATTACAGGTGAAACCGCCAATTATGCTAAAGCAGCAGATAAAATAGAGATAACGGGTCATCCGTTGTTAACTAAGGAAGTTAATAATACAACGATGTATCTTCGTGCAGATTGCTTTAAGGCTTCACAAAAAGTAGAAGAAGATGGTACTAAACAAGGAGAAATTCATGCGTTGCATAATGTTAAACTATATGAAAAAAATGTACAATGTATAGCCGATGGTGCAGTGTATAATTCCGCTAAGAAAGTTATTGAGTTACAGGATAAGCCAATTATTTGGTGTAGTGGGTATCAAATTACCGGCGAAGGTTTATATTTATCTATAGAAGAAGAAGAGCAAGCTAAAATGTGTGTGAGTAAAAACTTATTTATAGTTGCAGAAGATTTAGTGGGTAACTATAACCAAATTAAAGCAAATAAAATGGTTGCTTCATTCAAAGAGGGTGTTATTCAACAAATGCATATAGAGGGTAATAGTGAAAGTCTCTATTTTATACTTGCTGAAAATAAAGAGTTAGTGGGTATGAATTACATTAAATGTAGTAACCTAGACGTGACTATGACGGATAATGTATTGGAATCTATGCAATTTAATACTAAACCTATAGGTACTTTTTATCCTGCTGAAAAACTAAATATAGATCAAATGACCTTGACTGATTTTGTTTGGCATGGAGACAAACGGCCTACACAAGAGATGATGGCAGCCGATATAGCCTAGTTTTTTGATGTAGCCATTAAAATTTTTATTTTAAAATTTACGCTTATGAACCCTAGCGCTGCTTATATATTTTTTTTAGTTATCATTTTCTTTCAATCGAATGGGCTTACCTTGTTGGCTAGTCCTGTAGAAGTGGTGCACTCCTCCCTATTTTTAAAGAAAAAAAAACAAATCATTCACTTGTATCAGCAGAAGCGTTATACCAAAGCCAATGCCTTAATAGAGGAGTTGCTGCCACTGGTTGATGACAAATTAGAAGGTGGTGAATTGCATTTTTACCAAGCTTATTGTAAGTTTTACAACAAAGATTACTTGAGTAGCTCTGATCAGTTTCATGGATATGTAAAAAAATATCCTTGTGCGTTGCAAACGGAAGAAGCGGTATTTATGAGAGGGTATAGTTTGGCTTGTAAAGATGTTGATATACGATTAGATCAAAAGGTTACTTATGATGCCATACGTTGTATATCCTATTATTTAACTGCCTACCCAACAGGTACCTATATAGAACAAGCACAGGATGCTTTACAACGTTTGCAAAGCCGTCTTATGAGGAAAGATTTTGCAGCATGTTGTAGTTATATGCAGTTAGGTTATTGGCATGCAGCTGTTGTAACCCTTAAAATTTTTCAACAAACATACCCAGACACTTTGTTGAAGAAAGAAGTGCTTTCGCTTTTAGTAAAAAGTTATCGAAATTTAGCTATGGAAACATCAAATGAAGCAGATAAGCAAAAAATGAAGACCTATGTGGAACAGTTTTCTAAACAATTGAAATCATTATCCGAAGCCGAAAATTCATCCATTATTCAGCAACCATCTATTTAATTACAATGAAATCAAATAAAAAACTAGGTTTACTACCTAGAAATATCCAGGAGTTAATTGCACCTACTAATAATATTTATGAAAGTACGGTTATTATTACCAATCGTGCTAAGCAAATTGCTATGAATATGAAACAAGAATTGAGTAAAAAACTAGAGGTATTTGTTTCCATTTCAGATGAAAGAGACCCTATAGATCTACATAGGCAGTCTGAGATTACGCAACAATATGAAAAGCTTCCTAAACCAACCCTAGCAGCAACAAAAGAATTTTTAGAAGGGGAGCTTACGTTTCATTATTAAAGCAACCCATATTAGGTTCTTTAGAAGGTTAATCTCTTTTTGGCTAGGTTGCTTCATTTGTTTAGCTGGTTGCGAGCTTACAGCTTGTCCATCCTGCTTTTCGGTAACGGGTATCATACGTTATCGTTCTGTGCGTAAACAAGTGTCTCTTCGGTTTCAATGTTGTGTAACCTATGATCAGCAGATTCAATATAGTATTAAATCACCCTTTGGGGTAGAATGTATACGTGGTAGTGTGGATCAAGAGGGCCTCATTATTGTAGATCGATTGCATCGTATAACTTATCGCCGCAATTACGAGCAAATAAAGCAAGCCTACCACGTTTCGCTGAATTATCTATTGATTCAGGCCTTTTTATTAGGCAATTTCTATAAAGTAACTGATCATGAAAACAAAAAGCAGGTAACTATTGATTCAGATCTACTACGTCCCTTTTTAATTTGTAGCTATGCTAAAGTGATACAGGGAGTGGTAACTAGATTAGTCGATCTCCAGGGTAATCCGATAGTTAAATGGATATACCAAAGGAATCCCACTCCTTTAAAGCAAGATTTTACCAATTTAAGGGGTATAAAAATACATTTTACCATCAAGCATGGTAGGAGCAGTTACCCGAAAGTAATAACCTTAGAAAGGTTAAAATTTAAACCATTAAAGAGGCCTAATATGAGGCCATTGCGTAACATAAAGGTTGCGCCCCATTCCTAAGTTACCTTATTGTCTATTTTTAATCTATTTAACAGAATGTATAGTAAGAATATACACAAGAGCATGCATACAACAGACTGTAGTAAAGTGAATCCATTGTATAACCTGGCCATTACAAAATAAATGTATTATATTTGTTTTTAAAAGATTAAAATGTACTAAAATTTTGCTAAAATGTCATTTTATGTTTTTTTTGCTTATAAAATGTTTAATTAGGCAATATACTATAAACAATCCGGAAAATTGGCAGTGGTTACTTGATCCATATGTTCACCAAGAAGAGAAATAAAATGTGGAGTAGAACCCAGCCCCTAAATAGGTTGACTTTTGAATTAATTTTCGTAAATATACCTTGGTGTAAGTTACTAAACCAATAAATAAATAAAAAGATGGAAAACGAGGAAATAAATCCGATTCCAGTTGAAATTCAAAAGTTTCTAAGGGAGATAAAAAACGATATAAATGTCACTTTTGAAGCCGCTGCGCACAAAAAAACAGAGCTAATAGATGAGGTTTTCGCTAAGGTTGAATATGATCCTAATTATTTTGAAACAAGAAAAGGTCATTTTGAATTTTTCGATTTTATAGCTAGAAAAAAAGCCATTAACCTTGTAGTTAGAGAGAGGACAGTCTCTCTAACCCAGGCTTTTATTGGTTTGGGGTTTTCTAAGGATGAAATATCTTACTTTTATAACAAACAGATGCGTAAATATGGCGAACAATATGGCTTCAGTTACGCTGAGTAATGGGTGTATGTTCAGGTAAGCATACGCGTCAAGTGAAGGGTAGACAACGCATTTGAGAAGAAGTATAGCCTCGACTTTTGGTAAACGAACTTGGCTACTATCAAGTAGCTTCAAGCTACCTTATTGTCTATTTTTAATCTATTTAACAGAATGTATAGTAAGAACATACACAAGAGCATGCATACAACAGACTGTAGTAAAGTGAATCCATTGTATAACCTGGCAATTTTTTGATATAGGTAAATAATACTAGAATAATGACTTGCATGGACTATGGTATTGTATAAAAAATGCACCCACATTACTACACAGATATTATTCGTGATGTAGTAGATATAACCAAAAAACATTCCAGCCAATAACAAAGGTATGGAGTGATTGATATTCAAGTGATAGGCACTAAACAGTATAGAAGTAATAATAATAGATACTAGCTGATTTTTAGTATACCTAAAGAAAAGATATTGAAAAATTCCTCTGAATATCAACTCCTCGAAGATAGCAACACGTAGTGAATGTATGATGATACCATTCCAAAAAAAATGAGAAAAACTAATATAGGAGCTATTGTGTACTTCTGCTGATAAAAAACTTGATTTGAATGATTCCATTTGCACTACATATGTTGGTATAAAGCCGAAATACTTATATAAGGAATCAATATTAACTTTACTCCAGACAAACAACATATATAATAGGAACAGTACAATCGTAATTAATGTGCTGGTAAACAGCGTACGTATAGAAAATGTACAATTATTGACCATAACACTTCCTAATGGTTTAAGCACACACTTTAAGTATACTATAGGTATGGCTAAACTCCATACAGTTACATTAATACTCAGAATCGCATATATCAGCGGCACACTTAACTTTAGATACAAATTTGAACTATACATAAGCTTTTTGCATACAGCATTTGTATAAAAACTTACATAGTGAAATACACACCATATACACAGCAGTATAGCAATATGCCAAATCAAGTCAATAAATGGGGTTCTTTTTGGGTCTTTCCATTTAAGTGTTGAAATTATTTTCCAGGTCATGAGATTCGTCCTTCAAATTTAATTAACGTCAGTTATGGATTATTCAAGTTGATAATCCATGTAAAAACTATAACCCTTTGTCACTTTTTTCCTTGATGAAAAAAGTAACCAAAAAAATCAAGTGCTATTTAGAAAATGCTAAAACTGTGAATACTAGGCTGGGAATATAAGAGTCGCCTTTCAGGCTCCATTTATGCTCCTTTTCAGCCTAGCACCCCAGTTTTTTGACGCATTTTCTAAGATGCACATGTTGCAATACTTGGTACAAAATATTCATTACATCACTTGATAATCCATTTAAAAACTTAATTTTTAATAAATCACTCACGTTAAATGGGTATTCATTTCTGATTGTAACACTCTTTCTCCAAGGCGTTTACTTAATTGTTTAAGTAAACTGCCTTGGTCAAAAAGCGTAGACAGGCCTACTCCCTCTTGTATCAGAACATCTAGCGCTCGGCTTATACCACAGTTAGTTAGACAGACCCTTCTTTTCAGATTTATGTAGACAACACATGCTTACTGTACATACGAATCCTCTATGTAACACTACAACCAGTTACATCTCCTTGGCTGGTTACAAAATCACCAACAGCATGGGCTGCCAGCATTGCAGGACCCCTTCTCTCATTCCTTCTCTCATTCCTTATCTCATCCCTTACTCGTTCATCGATTTTTCTTTGAAACGATGGTGAAGGCGCAGGACCTATAGTTTCATTAAGGTAAGCATTTTGACAATCCCCCCTATCATTGGACGTACTTTTTCTTTCTAAGCATCGATTTAAAGCGAGTGATTTCAATTTAAAACTTAGATAAAAAATCACATAAAAAAGACTTATAGCCAAAACATAACATAAATAAATAGTAATATATGCTGCTAAAACCTTTTGAATGCAGAATAGCAAAAATATTAGCTGTTTTGTCTAGTCAGGTATTGTGTTAAAAACTTATGGGAGGTTACTAACAAGGCAGATGATTTATGCCATTAACCTTGTAGTTAGAGATAGGACAGTCTCTCTAACCCAGGCTTTTATAACAAACAGATGCGTAAATATGGCGAACAATATGGCTTCAGTTACGCTGAGTAATGGGTGTCTGTTCAGGTAAGCGGCTGGCAAGGTGGAGCTAAATCTTACCTTAAATCGGTTGCAACGCTTTCTTAATGAGTGCTTCTAAAGTAAGTGGTTCTATAGTTTTTTCTCTTACCAAGGCAACCGCTTTTTCTGCCACTTTTTGTGTAAGACCCAATTTCATTAAAACTACTGTAGCATCCTCATTCATTTGTTGTTGTACTGAAATAGTTTTGCTACTATGGACTAAGTCATGTAATCGTTTAGCTTTATCTGATAATTCTAATATAATCCGCTGAGCAGCCTTTACACCAATACCTTTAATAGAAGTAAGTAACTTTTCATTTTTATCTAGAATAGCCTGATGTAACGTCTTAGTATTTAAAGAAGATAAAATGGTTAAGGCAATCCTTGGACCAATATTATTGATGGAAACCAGACGTAACCACCATTCTTTTTCCTCTAAAGTAAAAAAACCATACAGCGTGTATACTTCACTCTTTACATGCATAGCAGTTAAAATCGTACAACTATCTAGTCCTTTGACTTGATCAAAGGTATACAAAGAAATATGCAATTCATAACCCACCCCTCCTACATCTAATATCAAATAGCTAGGATCCTTATGTAATAGCTTACCTGTAAGGTGAGCTATCATTGCTCTTTACTCTTATTATGTTGTATAAAAGCAGTTACTCTTTTCTGAAAAGAAGCAGTCAAACCCTGTTTCCCTCGTTTTTGCTTGGAAATTAATTTAGCTTTAAGCTCTTCTTCATTTACAAAATACTTTGTAACTAACTGCTGCAAACAGCTAACAATATTAGATATAAAGTAATAAAAACTTAAACCAGCTGGAAAAGAATTGAGCACAAACATAACACTAATAGGCATTATGTAAGACAGTATTTTCATAGGACCTTCCGTGTTGCCACCTTGACTACTAGACCAAGTATAGAGCATTGTTGATATGACCATCAATATGGTAAATAAACTTACATGATCTCCATATACAGGTATGGAAAAAGGCAGTGTTAGTATACTATCATGGGTTGATAAGTCCGATGCCCAGAAAAAACGGGCCTGTCGTAATGAAAGCGCATTCGGCAAGAAATTAAATATCGCCAACAGAATTGGCATTTGCAGCAGAATAGGAACAGCCCCACTCAATGGATTAATGTTTAACTCTCGATAAAGCATCATCTGCTCAGCTTGAACCTTTTGCAGGTCATTACCATACTTAGCCTTTATGTTATCAAGCTCTGGTTTAAGGAGCTTGATCTTAGCCATTGAAATAAAAGACTTATAAGATAGAGGAGCCAAAAGTAATTTCAATATGATAACTAAAAAACATATAATCAACCCATAATTAGAAAAATATTTTTCTAAAAAAGTAAAGAGCGGTATAATCAAACCTTGGTTAACAAATCGAACAATAACCCAACCTAGCGGTAAATTTTGTTGAAACCCTTTGGTCACTTTTCGAAGTATATTGTAGTCATTAGGACCAAAGAAAAAGGTATAGCTTCCATGTCCTTTTGATTTATCTTCTTTAGATAATCTAAGTGATAATTTTGCAGATTTAGTCACACCATCTTGGTCTAGAATGGGGTCTAAACTAACCTTGCCTGAAGCAAAAACATTGGAAGCAATAATCGCTGAAGAAAAAAAGCGTTGTTTTATACTAATCCACTTAATAGGAACTCTTAATTTTTTTTCCTCTAATTTTGTTGAATTTGTTTTTAAACTATCAAATGCTTCATTGGATAAGTAGTAATTAATGGTACTCTTAGCAACGTCTGACTTAGTATCCGATTCTATATCCTTCATATCCATATCCCAAAGAAAACAGGCAGTTGATTGCTTGCCCATATATTTTTCCATGCCAACAGCCGTCCAAGTATAATTTATTTTATAACTATTACCTGTAAATTCAAATGATTGCTCTAAGTATTGAGAAGCATTAACCACCAAACGAAAGATAATTTTTGCTTCTTCAGTTTCTTGAAGCTTGTAAGAAGCATTAGCTGTAGTTTGAAAATATAAATTCTTTGTTTCTACTAAGGCTTGTTTGTAATAAAAAGATAAACCCATATTACTTGTTTTATGATCCAATAAAACAAGCGGTTGTCCATGTTTATCTTTGTATTGCTTAAGTAATACATTTTTTATAGCCCCTCCCTCTGTACTAAGGATGATTTTAAAAAATTCATTTTCAACAGTTATATCTTTTTTTTCTCCATGAGTCAGGTCCATAAAGGGAGTCTTTGCTAAATCATTAACGGGCTTAGCTTGAACACCTTCTTTAACAATAGGTGGAACAGGTTGATGCTTTGTTTTAGGTTTAAAGATTTGGAAATAAACCAATAAAGTAACTGATAATAAAAAAAATCGAACAAGTTTATTTTTATCCATAATAGATTTAATAAAATTAAAAATCAATACACTAAATC
The DNA here is from genome assembly GCA_019744995.1 of Amoebophilaceae bacterium. Lineage (GTDB taxonomy): Bacteria > Bacteroidota > Bacteroidia > Cytophagales > Amoebophilaceae > Cardinium. Next base: position 38,116 of record JAIETQ010000048.1, on the reverse strand, counting down.
AAAGCAGCTATCGAAAAACTATCAAACTAAGCTTCATTAAGTATATCCCATACAATACACCCTAGTTTAAATATAAACATTCTCAAGGAGAATATTGCCATAAAATCTATTAATCCATATATATAGTAACATTTTTAGACTAAAATAATACATTTTAAGTAACCACAAAACATCCTTATAGCCGTATTGCATCAGTATACTATTGTAGATCATCTAACGATCTTGTAAATTCGTCTTATATAGCTTTTATTACATATAACATTAGATTAAAATCCGGTATGGCTTGCTAGTCTACATAAGTTGAGGATGTCTGTATAGCACAAATTTTTAAGTTGTATTATTGTAAATCTATAATTTTAATTAAACATATGATTATTTTACCTCATCTTGTAAAAGGCATGCGAGATCGTACTGCACTTGAGATCTATCGTAGAAATTATATTATTTCGACCATTCAATCCATATATGCTTGTTATGGTTTCGAGCCACTTGAAACACCGGCTCTAGAAAGTCGTGCTACACTTACTGGGAAATATGGAGCAGAAGGCGAACAGCTGATCTTCAGCGTATTGAAGTCTGGGGATTTTACAAAAGAAGTCGAACAGAAAATACCATTAACAGACTACAAGCGCATAAAACCTTATATTACAGATAAAGGACTTCGTTACGACCTTACCGTCCCTTTAGTCCGCTATATTGCAGCTAACCAGCAGCTACTTACCTTCCCCTTTCGACGCTACCAAATACAACCGGTGTGGCGCGCAGATAGACCTCAAAAAGGTCGCTATAGAGAATTTTTACAATGTGATACCGATATTATTGGCAGCTCATCCTTACTCTGCGAGGCAGAAATTTTAAAACTTATATATGATATTTTAGTAAAATTAGGATTACAGCATTTTTGCATTAAAATCAACCATAGAGGAATTTTAACTGCTATCTCTGGTGCAGAAGCATCTAGTGAAAGAGAAAAAATATTTTGTACTACTGTAGACAAATTAGAAAAAATTGGTTTGGAAAAAACCATTGCTACACTATCAAGCAAGGGATTTAGTGAGCAATCTCTCCAATTACTTACTTCATTTTCAGACCCTAAAGGAGGTAATATGCCACTTTTGGCGCAGCTAGACCATACCATCGGTTGTACAGCAAGTGGTGCAAAAGCAATCGGAGAATTAACAGAGGTAATTACTCAAGCCGGTCGACTCGGATTACCAGATGGGTGCTGGGCTATTCAACCCACGCTAGCTAGGGGACTGGCCTACTATACCGGGATGGTTATCGAAATAACAATAAAAGATTCCCAAATAGGAAGCATAGGAGGAGGAGGTAGATATGATCAATTGGGTTCACTTTTTGGCATAGAAAATTTATGCGGAATAGGTTTCTCTTTTGGAATAGATAGGCTCTATGATAGTATGGAAAGTCAAGGGCTCTTTAATGGAATAAGCGCATCTGTAACGGACATATTATTAATTAATATGGATGCAAAAGCAGAAAGCCAACTCTTAGCCTTATTAAGCCGATTGCGTACCTATGGTTTTAAAGCGGAAGTTTATCCTGACCGCACCAAACTCAAGAGGCAGTTTGTCTATGCTGATAAAAAAAAGATCCCTTTTGTAGTTATTGTAGGAGAAGAGGAACTATCCACTAACTGTTACAGCTTAAAGAATATGCAAACAGGGTTACAAAACAGCTACAATTGGCCTGAGCTCTGTCAAGCATTAGAGACTTCCTTAAACATAAAATGATAAATATGGACGCATGTTGGATTATTATTATCGCTACACTGGCTAGCATAAACTGTGCCCTGGTTGGTACCTATTTAGTATTGAGAAAAATAGCCATGATGGGGGATGCTATAGCTCATTCTATCCTCCCAGGCATTGTACTAGCGCTGCTTATAACTGGATCTAAAAGCACCCCTATACTGTTTATTGGGGCTAGTATAACAGGATTATTGGTTACTTTTCTTATAGCATTTTTAGAGAAAAAAATAAAAATACAAGCAGATGCGGCTATAGGTATAAATTTTACTTTCTTCTTTGCTATTGGCATCATTTTAATCTCTTTTTTTAGCAGGAAAATAGATTTAGATCCAGAATGTAGCCTATATGGAGAATTATCAACGGCGCCATTGGACATTTATAAAACGGCTGGTGGTATAAACCTAGGGCCTAGGTCGTTCTATACCTTACTCATAACTTTACTATTGAATGTATATTTTCTTATTATTGGGTATAAGCATTTATTTGTAACCACCTTTGATCCACAATTTGCACAAAGTATTGGTATAGATATTAAATGTTGGCATTACGTTTTAATGATCATTACGGCTTTAACCACTGTAGCAGCATTTGAAGTAGCTGGAGCTATTTTGGTAGTGGCACTTTTAATTATTCCAGCTGCAAGTATGTATTTGATCACCAAATCTTTAAAGTATCTCTTGTTTTTTAATATGCTATTTGCTACATTGACCTCCGTTGGAGGATATTACATAAGCCTTATGTTTAATAGTTCTATGGCCCCTACAATGGTTACTTTATCAGGTTTGCTATTTTTTCTTATTTTTATATTCAATAGGTTAAAAAACAAACAGTTGATATAAGGATTAGCTACAAAATATATCCTATTAACTATTGACGGAGCGTTTGATTTATTTACATGCGCTATACTTAGTATAAGTTTGCGCTTAATTAGCATTAAAGAATAGACTATGGTCTGTAAAGTTTAAAATACTATTACTATAATCAAATATCACCATGAATATAACAGGAAAATTACTTGAAATACAGGCGCCACAACAAGTATCAGATTCATTTAAAAAACGTACTTTTATTTTAGAATATGCAGAAACTCCGCAGTATCCTGAATACATATCCTTCGAGTTATTACAAGATAAATGTGATCTATTAGATGGATTCAATGAGGGAGATAGCCTAACGGTTCACTTTAACTTACGTGGAAGAAAATGGACTAATCCAGAAGGAGTCGTTAAGTATTTCAATTCACTCCAAGCATGGCGCTTAGATAGAGAGGGTAAAGCGAATGAATCTTCTTCACCCCATGAATCTTTTGAAGGTGAAAAAGATGACCTTCCATTCTAAGTAGCGCTTTTTTATGTTATGTTTTAATTTTTAATTATTTTTCTTTATGTGCCTTTTAGGAACTCAAGCCCCTATGTTTCAAGCACCTGCCATTATAGATGGCAAGGTGGTAGCCGATTTTTCTTTAGCGCAGTTTTTAGGCAAGCAAGAAGTTATTCTTTTCTTTTATCCAAAAGATTTTACTTTTGTGTGTCCTACTGAATTATTATCTTTTCAAAAAGATTTGCCAAGGTTCTTGGATAAAAATGTAGCCTTAGTTGGCTGCTCTACAGACACAGAAGAGACCCATTTAGCCTGGGTAAATACACCTAGAGAACAGGGGGGGATTACTGGTGTCACCTATCCATTAGTGGCTGATACCAGTAAAACCATTGCTACAAATTATGGGGTTTTAGGTGGAGATTGGAGTTATAACGAATCTGGTCAACTTATTTTTACCGGTCTTCCTATTGCTTATCGTGGAACTTTTCTTATTGATAAAGAAGGTATTATTCGTTATATGGCAATCAATGACCTGCCATTAGGTAGAAGTAGCAAGGAAATATTGCGCATCATTGATATGTGGCAACATGTTAGTCAGTTTGGAGAAGTTTGTCCCGCTAACTGGCAAAAAGGAGATAAGGCGATCAATGCTACACCAGAAAGCGTATCTGATTATTTAACCCATACACCTATTGTTTAATGCATGGGTAATTATACGACACATGGTTATTTTTTACAATAAAAAGTGTATATTTGCAGTATAAAAATATTGAATCTCTTTATGCCTAAGTAAGGAGATTCAATAAACTTTTTTGTTAAGGGTTCTGTTTTTTTACTTTATTCATCTATTATTATTTTTGATAATAAATTGCCAGTATTTAGCTTTAGCCGATTATCCTATGATAGCATATGGTCCCACATGGTGCAATTCTTTTTATTGTCAAAACCATCCAAGCTACCTGCACTTATATACCTATGTATACCCACATATTGTTCATTTAACCTTATACACTAAAATTATATGTAGACTTGTTACAACCGGCGTGATATCATTCTTAACTCAATCAGAAGGATCACTTATAAAAAAAATTAAGTTATTGGATACTTAAAAGATTGAATTTACAAAAACTTTTTACTTTACATTTAAACTAAAACAAACATATGAGTACCCAAAAAGAGTTTAGCTCCCTGCGTGGAATTATATTTCCTATTCATACCAATGAGTTGCGTAAGTTTTTACCATCGGCTCTGATGTTTATTTTAATATCTTTTTGTTATGCGCTTACGAGATCTTTAAAGGATATGAATATCCTACAGGATGCGAGCCCTATTGCTATATCTTGGTTAAAAATGGGAGCTATTACTCCAAGTATGATTCTATTTACCATGTTTTATGGAAAAATAAGTAGAATGACTAGTCGGGATGGTAGGTTTAATATTATAATAGGCTACTTCTTAGTCTTTTTTACATTTGCCCTATATTTCTTACTTCCTAATAAGGATCTATTAAAATTAGATGGTTTTTCAGTCAACATGATTGAACGTTTTCCATCTCTGCAAGGTTTATGGGAAGCTATTGCTTGCTGGCCTATTTCACTTTTCTATATCCATGCTGAAGCTTGGGGAACTTTTGCATTAAGTGTTATATTTTGGACTTTTGTAAATGAAATAACTGCCGTCAGCCAAGCGAGACGTTTTTACAGCTCCTTAAGTATGTTTGCTGCTATAGGTAGTATTTTAGCTGGACTCATACTAAAATTAGAGAGTGTACGTGAAAATTTTAGTAATGGATTAAAATTTGTGATCGCAGCCATTGTTGTACTGCTCATCATCTATAACTATTTTACTGCAGATATAAGGGCTAATCCAGCCTACTATCAAGTGGAGAAAAAGACTAAAAAAACAAAGATGAAAATGTCCTTTATGGAATCTCTTAAGTTTTTAGCTCAATCTAAATACCTCATGCTTATATCTATTTTAGTTATAGGCTATGGATTAGCCATTTCACTTTTTGAGATGGTGGTCAAGGCACTCATAAAAGAACATTCCATGGTCATGCAAGATTCAGGGATTCTAGCCGATGTCTATTCTGATCAACAAATTGCAGTAGGTATTGTTTCTATTGTCGTAACGCTTTTTTTGACCCAACCTATCTTACGAAGAGGATGGAGTTTTGCGGCTTCTAGTACACCTGTAACCGCTTTGGTGATGACCCTTGTTTTCTTTACCTTCCTTCGTTTTGGGAGCAGTTTAGATGGATTACTACATTATTTTAATGTTACCGCCTTGCATATGGCCGTAATCGTAGGTATATGCAATGTGGTGTTGATTAAATCGGTTAAATACGTACTATTCGATCCCACTAAAGAGGCGGTTTATATTCCACTAGATGAAGAAACCAAGGTGCGTGGTAAAGCAGCTGTAGATGGTGTAGGATCACGCTTAGGTAAAAGTTTAGGCTCTCTGTTAATTACAGCTATGTCTACTTTATTTGGAGGGGGGGATATTGCAAATATTCGTACACCTATTGTTTTTATCATCATAGCCATGATCGTCATTTGGTTGATAGCTGTTCAAGCATTAGGAAGATTGAAAGCATCTGCTGAAGCGCAACATGAACTTGAGGGTTCACCTCATCCATCTTCTCGTGTATCGTCTAAAGTCTAGCAATAGATAAAAAAGTAAAAACAAGCGGCTATTTCGATTGATTGTATGTTTAATCGAAATAGCCGCTTGTTTTATTAGCATGCTAATACGTATGCTTGATATACTTCTTAGCCTGAAGTTTTTCTATTTCCTTGGAGATCATTTCTTTAAAAAGATCCAGATGTAAGCCATCTGTTGCAGAGATAAAACTTACTAAGTGATTAGCGGCAATATCCTTATATTCTTCTTCTAATGCGCTTATATCCACTGCTTCTGTTTCTTGTATTGCATCTGATTCACCTTCCTTAACGCTTACTTGCCTGCTGGCCAGATCAACTTTATTAAAAATAAAAATCATTGGCTTATCTCCTGCACCAATCTCTTTTAATGTTTCGCTTACTACCTTGATTTGCTCTCGACACCTAGGATGTGAAACATCTATTATATGTAACAGTAGATCAGCTTCTTTTATTTCTGCTAAGGTAGATTTGAAGCACTCCACTAGTGTATGGGGTAATTTGCGAATAAAACCTATGGTATCGGTTAATAAAAAAGCATTCCCATGCAATACGATCTTTCGTACCGTTGCATCTAGCGTAGCAAATAGTTTGTCCTCACATAAAACCTCAAACTTCGATAACAATTTCATTAAGGTGGATTTACCGACATTTGTATACCCTACCAAAGAAACCCTTACAAAATCGAGCCGAGATTTTGTCCGAGTAGCGCATTGTTTTTCTATATCTGCTAGCCTTCTACGTAAAAGGGAAATTTTATCCTGTATGATCCTTTTATCGGTTTCTAATTCTTTCTCACCAGGTCCACGCATACCCGCACTCCCCCCTTTTTGACTGGTAAGATGGCTCCACATTCTTGTAAGCCTAGGCAATACATACTGATACTGAGCCAACTCTATCTGGGTTTTAGCCCGTTTTGTTTTAGCACGCATAGAAAATATATTGAAAATCAACAAATTTCTATCTAATATTTGACAGGCCAATAACTTTTCTAAGTTCCGCACTTGTGAAGGAGAAAGCTCATCATCAAAAACAGCATAACCAATATGATTTGCTTTGATAAAAGCAGCGATTTCCTCTACTTTTCCCTTGCCTATAAACGTAGCACCATGGGGTGTTTGTAATCTTTGCGCGAAATTTTTAACAATTTCTAATCCCCAAGTACGTGCTAAAAAGGATAATTCATGAACATATTCTTCTGTTTTTGTAATAGACTGACGATCAGTAATCACGGCGATAGTAACCCCTGTTTTAGGAGGTTCAATCATCTCTGAACGCGGATGGGCATGGGTAAATGTTGACATAATGCTAAAAATCTCATGAATAGGGTTAATATACAAAAGCAATGTACTAAATTTTATGCAAACTATTTAAAGTCCCTTATCCACTACTTAAGCTAACAAAAACTATATAGTAAATAACTGCTTTGAATTTATATAGGTTTTATATAGATTTGTAGGGAACCTCGGTCTTACACTTGTTAATTTTCTATTAGATTACATAATTATTTACTGATATGACCTATTTTATGTATAGTATTTGTTATGGTAAAAAACTTTTTAGGAAAATTTAACTAGTTTTTACTATGCCAGATGAAAAAAAAATAGTTTATTTACCTTCATTATTCTCACTAAGAAAGATTCTTTTTTGCCTTGGGTTGCAATTTTGTCTATTACCAACAAAGGCTCCCCCTTTAGTTAAAGCAAGAGGTGATACCTATACTTTCTTAACAAAACCGAATCATATTGCTATCATTATGGATGGCAACGGAAGATGGGGTAAGGAGCAGTATGGCAATAGATCTGCTGGTCACATGCATGCAAAGGGAGCGGTAAAAGAGGTTATAGAAGAATGTTTGGCACAAAAAATTTCTTATTTAACGCTTTATGCTTTTTCTACTGAAAACTGGGGAAGGTCCAAGGAAGAAATACAAAACATTTTCCATGCAATTACTGAGGGTATTACTGAAAACTTAGCCTCTTTTATTGAACATCATATCAATTTTCGAGTTATAGGTAATACCAAGGGAATTCCTACAGAGGCCTGGCTTCAGCTACAAAAAGCCGTAGAAGCCACCAAAAATAATACGAATTTATATTTAACCGTTGCTATTAACTATGGTGGCAAAGAAGAAACCATAGCTGCTTCTGAAGCGATTGCTCGAGCTGCTTTGTATGATGCAGTAGTTAAGTTTCAAAAACAGTCTACTATGGACACCCCTTTTAGCCAATTTATTGAGTTTTTAGCGATTTATCATCCTAAGATTTCATCTGAGATGTATGAAACCTATTTGTATACCTGTGGCTTACCACCTGTTGACTTAGTTATACGTACAGGTGGAAAAAAACGCTTAAGTAATTTCTTACCTTGGCAAATTGCTTATGCAGAGATCTACTTTATGGATCTATTGTGGCCAAACTTTCGCAGAAATAATTTAATAGAAGCCTTATTGTTTTTCCAAGAACAACATAGAACCTTTGGGCTCGCTTAAACGAAGCTTACTGTACAGATTCACCCACTTTAATTTAATCTAAAATTTTAACCATAATATGCAAAAAATACATAGTTTATCTTTATTATTATTTACCTTTACCGCTTCGGTCGAAGGTTTTCGGAATCAAGACAAAAATAGCCAACCATCACCTCCTTTAAATACTGACCTACAGGCAATACAAACTAACTCGAGTAATATAGTTAATGCAAAGCCACCAGATTCAACAACCCAAGCTAGCTCGAGTGATATAGCTCCTGAAAAGCCAATAGCTACTGAGGAGCTACCAAGGGTTGAGGATATAGCGCCGGAATCGATTCCAAATAAAGTTAGTTACACACGAGGTTAGTAGTTTAGGTAATTTAAAAAATTACGTAGAAGAAGTACGCAATAAGCTAGGTAAGTTAGAAACCGATTTTAATCGAGATGCACCTGTCGTGCATAAACGAATTAGTGAAGCTGAACCACTGATTGATGCAGGTAAAACTAAAGGACATATCTGGCTGGGTGATAAAAAATATACTACTAATTTAAAAGAGTTTACTGAAGATAAATTAAAGACGATAAAAGAGGCTCAGCAACTTATAGAGAACTACCGAATAGGGTTAATTCGATGTGAACAATTGATCAAAAATCCTACGGATTGTTTGCCTACCCATGCGGTTGAAGCTATTTCTGATACTATTCTTGAGGAGATAAATAGCTCAATTGATGCAGTAGATAAGTTAGCTAATGATTTATCACGTGATCTTTTTTTAACATATATAAAGTATTTGTATTCTAATTTTGCTGATTCTAGTACGGTAAATCTAGTCATTAAGCTGAAAGAGCTTAACCAGCAGTTAAAGGGTATGCAACATTGGAATTATCAATCACTTGTAACTACTTTTGAAGAATATTTAGCATGTGTGGCGTCTATGCAAAAAAATAGTGCAAAATTTAATTTAGAAACTAGTTTAAAGGCACTAGAAGAAAAAATTAAGATCCTAGTAACTAACATTAAAGCCTTACCATAGAATAACAAACAAGGGATTGTCTAAACAAATGTCACGCACCTTTAGTTAAACAGTCCCTAATAGTTCTTAGGCTTACTAATTGCAGGGTAGCTAGCAGTACCAACCCCATAGATCCAAAGGCAAGTAAGTTAAGCAGCAGCAGCGTAGATAAATTCCAAGCAATAGGTAGATGGTTCATATAATATAGTGCGGGTTCTAGTTTAATCAGCTTATAATGATCTTGCAAAAAACAAAGTCCTATGGCTATTAGGTTACCATATAATAGTCCTCGATATAGTGTAGACCAACTATTAAAAAGCAAGATAGAGTTTATTTTCCAGCGGGGAGCTCCTAAACTATGAAACACACCTATCATGTAACTGCGTTCCATAAGTTGAACCATTGCCGTAGCCATCATAGTAGATCCTGCTACCAATAGTATAAAACTTATAAATAGCAGGGTGTTATATTGGATAATAGCTAACCAATCATAAAAATGGGCATATTGCTTATCCATTCTTAGGAGACGTAGCTCACGGTCTATTCGATCTAAAATCGTGTTATACAATTTTCGAGTGATGGTAACACCCGTTTTTAAAAAAATTTCATATCCACTTACACGCTCTGATGTCCAATTATTCAACTGTTGCAGCAAACGCACATCACAAAAGGCTACATGCCCATCTAGCTCATTTAAGTAGTTGCGGTAAATGGCTATAATCTTCAACTTCCGATAACGCATTTTAGCATCAACCGTAGCGATGCATACCTCATCTCCCACATGCAAGGATAACCTTTCGGCTAGATAGCCACTCACTATTAATACAGGCTGATAGCTTGCTGGACTAAAATGGGGTAGGCTGCCTAGCAGTAGCTCATTTTTTAAGGATTGATTGGGAGACAACCCTCTACAAACAATCCCCTCAATACCTTCTTTGGTATGTAGGAGCATCGTTTTTTTGGTAAACGCTTGTATGCTGTCAACTTCACTAGGACAATTTTCTAGCAGCGCACTAACTTGCCTAGGTTGTACCGGAAGAAAATTTCCTTTCTGCTCGCCAGTATGTTTAGTAATAACCAGATCTCCAGAAAAAGAAATGAGTTTTTTTTTATTTCGGCTTGAAATCCTTGCATAACCATGCAAGCGATCAACATAGCAGCCCAACCTATAGTAATACTCAGGGTTACAATCTTAGCTATGGTAACATAAAAAATGCTTTTATTACGCGCCCTAAAGCGATTAGTAATCAAGCGGATCAAAAAGGCCATTTGAAAAGGTGACAAATTTTAATAAGCTTGCGCAAAAATAACCCGTCTGTTAGACGGATTTCCAGTATAGATACATTTTCCTTCTTCTTCTACCCCATCTAATGGAATACAACGGATAGTAGCTTTGGTTTCTTCTTTTATTTTTAATTCAGTTGCTGTAGTACCATCCCAATGGGCCAATAAAAACCCTCCCTGGTTAGCTATCAACTCTTTAAAGGTAGCATAATCGTCTACCACAAGGGTTTGTTGCTGTTGCAACGTTAAAGCTCGTTGGTAGATATTGGCTTGGATTGCTTCTAGCCAATCTTCCACCTGCTCCGACAAGTTTTGTATAGGAATAGTCTTTTTGGCTTTAGTATCTCTGCGTACCAACTCTATGGTTTGATGTTGTAAGTCATTAGGCCCTAATGCCACACGAATAGGCACTCCTTTTTGTTCATAATCAGCAAATTTATAACCTGGCTTATAGGTATCCCTATCATCTATTTTTACACTGATTCCTTTGGCAACTAACTCAGTTTGACAGCTTGTCAATTGTTCTACTATGGCCATACGCTCAATTGCTGTCTTATAGATAGGTATCATTACCACTTGTATAGGTGCAATTTTAGGAGGGAGAATGAGCCCATCATCATCAGCGTGCATCATAACCAAGGCTCCTATCAAACGTGTAGTAATGCCCCAAGAGGTTCCCCATACATGTTCACGGAGACCAGATCGATTGGTGAACATGACATCAAATGCTTTAGCAAAACGTTGGCCTAAGTAATGGGAAGTACCCGCTTGCAAAGCTTTTCCATCCTGCATCAATGCCTCAATCGTATAGGTAGTTTCTGCCCCAGCAAAACGTTCATTTTGACTCTTAAGACCTTTGATTAAAGGTAAAGCCAGATAGTCTCTGGCCACGTCTTCATATAGGTGTAGCATCTGTAAAGCTTCAAGTTCTGCTTCACTTTGGGTAGCATGCGCCGTATGCCCTTCTTGCCATAAAAATTCTGTACTACGTAAAAAAAGTCTGGTGCGCATTTCCCAACGCACTACATTACTCCATTGATTGACTAGCATAGGCAGATCTCTATAAGATTGAATCCAATCTTTATAGGTACTCCATATAATCGCTTCTGAAGTAGGACGAACAATCAGCTCCTCGGTTAATTTAGCCGTCGGGTCGACCACTATACTCACCCCATCTTCTGCTGTTTTTAACCGATAATGGGTTACTACCGCACATTCTTTAGCAAAACCTTCCACATGGCTGGCTTCTTTACTAAAATAAGACTTGGGAATAAATAAAGGAAAGTAGGCATTAACATGGCCTGTTTTTTTAAAAGCGGCATCAAAAACAGCTTGAATTTTTTCCCAAATGGCATACCCATAAGGTTTTATAATCATACAACCACGTACAGAAGCATTTTCTGCAAGCCCGGAACGTACTACTAATTCATTATACCAAGCTGAAAAGTTATCTGATCGTTTAGGAAGTGGCGCAAGCATGAACGTTCAATAAAATAATGGTATCGTATAGAAAAAGAAAAATAAGCCTATAAGCCGGGTTCTGTACTGCACCAGAGGTGCAACGCTTATCATTTATCTCGAACCAAAATCACTTTTGGTCTCTAGCAGCCTACCCGCATGCCTTCTGTACAGAAACAGACGAGTAACCTGTCAGCCTACTTAAAGGCTAGACATGCCTACTTGGCCTTGCAATCCCTAAGGTTTACTTTGCCTTTATTGTCACCAATAAAGCGGTGAGCTCTTACCTCGCCTTTTCACCCTTACTTTCAACTAGAAAGCGGTTTATTTTCTGTAGCACTTGCTGTCGCACGGAACTTACTCCCTACGCCTTCCTGTTAGGAAGTAGGGTGCTCTATATTGCCCGGACTTTCCTCTTTGGTCAGTTTATATACGCCCAAAGCGATAAGCCAGCTTATTTTTCTGATCTAATTTAAGCTATAGGAAGGATATAAGCAATGGTTAATGGATTTTATGGAATATTCTATTCCAACGCATACCTCTAAAAAAGCCTTTGTTTTTATCAGAAGAAGCTAAAACCATCACAGCCTTTCCAATAATATACTCTTCTGGAATAAATCCAACAAACCTACAGTCTTTAGACTCATCCCGATTGTCTCCCATGCAAAAATAATAATCTTTACAAAAGGTATACGCTGTTACCTCCTTGCCATCAATCCAACAGCTATTGCCCACAAATTTAACTTCTTTTTTTCCTTCAAATGCTAATATAACATGTTTATATAAGCAGGTATGCACTTGATCCATAACTATAGTCATACCCTTGTGGGGCACCTTAAGCGGACCAAAATTATCTTTATTCCAAGCGACAGAAGAGTCCCATGGGTATATAAATGGATTAGATAGACCTTTTTGCTCTTCTATGGGGTCTACTGACTGTATAGAAGAAGCAAGGGTATCCCTAAGTTGTGCTACTTTTTGCGGTGTAGTCAATATGTAATACCCCTTACCGTCTGAAACGGTAGACAAAGAAAAATCCTTAATCCCTGCTTTCTCAAAAAAAGCTTTCGAAAAAATACGATTTGTTTTCATAAAATAACGATATTGGACCGTATGAGGCAGATCGGCCAATGAACCATTGATATAGAGCTGCTTATGATCTATAGCAAGCAGGTCACCTGGAAGGGCAATACAACGCTTAATCCAATACTCCCTCAGATCAACAGGTGTGGTGGCTTTTTTTTCTATCGAATTAAAAACAACAATGTCATTCCTGGAGATTTTCCCTAGTCCGGGCAACCGATATTGAGGCAATTGAATCCAGTCAAAGTAGGCTTTAATTTTTGTTCCTGGAATAAAGCGGTGGGTCATAGGTACCTGTAAGGGAGTAATTGGCGTACGCGCACCATAGTGTAACTTACTCACCAATACGAAATCCCCCGTTAAAAGTGTTTGCTCCATAGAACCAGAAACTACCACGTACAACCCAACTACCAGCCACCGAATTAAGGAGGCGATTATAAAAGCAGAAAAAATAGAACTTATCCAATCCCAACATTGACTTGCAGTACTCTTTTTATTTTTTTTACCTGCAAATAAACTATTCATATAGACTTAACAATTACTTTTTTAAATTTAAATGGACTAATTTAGCTAAAATGATCGATTTTATCAACTATGTGCAATATAATATAGGATTAGCGTTTTGCCAAATCATAGATGCTTTAGGGATAAGCGCTATAAAAGCAATTTTATACTTATTTTACCATAAACTTATTGTTTAATTTTACTTCTGTTCGTAACTTGTAGCTTAGTCTGATACTTTTAATATAATCCTCCTATAGACAATAGACACATAGTGCGTCATAGAACGGTAAAATATTTACTTAGCTATAGCTATAAATTTGACTTTGTATATTTTTTTTTACAACTTTGTTGTTCAGATTCCAATTGGAAAGAAATTATTAAACATGGAACTAAGACATTACGAAACAGTATTTATACTATCTCCCGTGCTTTCTAGCGAGCAGACCAAAGAAGCTATAGCTAAATATAGAACGCTCTTATTGGATCATAATGCAACGATAGAGCATGAGGAAGCAATAGGATTAAAGCCTTTGGCTTATCCTATACAGCATAAGAAAAATGGATGCTACCATATCATAGAGTTTGCAAGTATGCCTAGTTTAATCAGAGAACTAGAAATTACCTACTCCAGGGATGAACAGGTTTTACGTTTTTTAACTTTTGCTTTGGACAAGCATGCATTGGCCCATAACAGGGAAAGAAGAATCGAAAGTACTACCCCAAAAAAGGAAAATAAGCAGTAGCGCTATGACATTAGTAAATGAAACGATACATAAAAAGGCAACCACCAAGAAATTTTGCCGTTTTAAACGATATGGCATTAAGTATGTAGACTATAAGTGCGTAGAGTTTTTAATGAAATTTCTTAATGAACAGGGCAAATTATTACCCAGGCGTATTACTGGAAATAGTTTAAAATATCAAAAAAAGGTGGCCTGTGCAGTAAAACGGGCTAGACAACTTGCCTTATTGCCTTACGTAGCCGATAATCTAAAGTAACCTTTGTAAAAAATGGAAATAATATTAACAAATGCATATAAAAAACTAGGCAAAAAAGGTGATACCGTCGCTGTTAAGCCAGGTTATGCTAGAAACTACTTAATTCCTAAGGGGTTAGCTATTCTTGCGAGCAAAGCAAATAAAAAAATCGTAGTCGAAAATAATAGGCAAGCAGCAGCCAAAAAGTTAAAATTAAAAGAAAATGCCCAGCATTTATTACCTATTTTAGCAGATTGCAAAATAGTACTTATGGCCAAGGTAGGAAAGGAAGATAAAATATTTGGCTCTATTACTCCTTTGCAAATTTCTAAATCACTTAAGGAAAAAAACATTTTAGTAGATTATACCAAAATCCATTTGGTAAATCCGGTAAAAACATTGGGGGTACATCAAGCAGAACTTATTTTGCATGAAGAAGTCTCCTATCTGTTGAATTTTCAAGTTATTGCTTCTTAGCTTTGGCTTCAATCAGATTTATTTTAAACTAAAAAAGCTTATTGGTAACTTGTCAGTAGTTATTAATAAGCTTTTTTAGTATCCTGCCAACAGAATTAGGTTAGGCTATTTTTTCATAAAAAAAGAGCGTACCCTTTTGAGATGCCTTTAAAGCATCTTCCTTAGTAATCGGTGTAAGTTTATCGTTATTCGTGCAATACCACTGTTTATCTATGATTAAAAATGCAATAGCACGTTTACTATCCTCAGCCTCTTCACTATCTTCGGTAGACTTTGTAGTCGTGGTAGTTTTTTTATCTTGAGCCGCCTTTAGCGTGACTGCTATAAATCCTTTTAGATCAAACTTGCTTTGTGCTGAATCAGCCCTATCTAGGTCATGCTGAATGGTTAGCGATGCTGTTCCAGCTAACTGATATTGATCATTCAATATAGGATCGGTAGTGGCTTGTGCTGTTAAGGAGATAGCTAGCTTATCTGGAAGCTGTTTAAAGGTTTTTTCCTTAGACTTGCTTTTTTGATGAGCTGCTATTAATGCACTTACCTCACGGATATCAGGGTTATCTACTATAGGTATATCCAATAGATAGGCTATAGGATCATTTTCATCATCAGGAGCTTCAGTGACAATCTCCCCTAAAAAGGGGGTAATTTTATGCATTTCTAGTAAGCAATTCGCTACATTCAAAGGGGGGGTATCCGCGTTTTGATCGCTTATGATTTCTTTGCAATATAGCCTAGTAATCACTTCTAAGACCGCACAGCTGTAACTGGTTCCTGGTTGTATTTTTATTCCAGTAATTTCTTCAGGGTAGTTCACATTGACCTGGTCATTAATTAAAGGGTCTGCTTGTAGGAAACACGCTGGTATCGGATCAGCCTCTACGCTTGGAGTCTTTTGTTTACAAAATCCAGCCATGTTTATAAAGATGAGTATAAGACAACCATAGGGGTTGTCTATTCGTCGAGTAAAGCTACCTGTTATACGCTGAGTTTTATGCATCTTATTACCTTTCTTGCCAAAGTTTACAATATTGTAACCCAAATATAACTAACATAGTTAAAAAAATATAGTACCCACGTAGGTAAACGAAAGGAATCGCAATTAAGATGGTAAGTAATCCTATGATAATACTTGCAGCGTATCCTTTTCGTCCAAATTTTTTTTCCAATACATAACGTAATAACCAACCTCCATCCAATGGGATAATGGGTAATAAATTGAAGTACAACCACATGGTATTGAGATATTTAGTAATGAGCACTACATATACTAGGTAATAATTATGCATCAAATTAAACTGAAGTAGGGCATACATCGTTAAGATAAATAGAAACTGTATCAAAGGACCTCCAAGGATGATTAAAAAATTTTGTTTATTGGTTATCACTGATTTGTCAAAGGTTGTTTCTCCACCAAAAGCATACAAGCGTACAACAGGCTTTGCATTATAAAAAAGTGCTACTAAGGCATGACCCAATTCATGTAGTAAAATGCTAAAGACCACCACTACACCAAATAGTAAGTTTGTTCTGTAGCCCCCTTGACCACTACCTATAATGAAAAGAAAAAAGACCCAGAAACTGGGATCAATATATACTGGAATTTTTAAAATTTTAAAATTCAAAATAAGCCGCTTGTTTATTGAATGGAGATAGACTATGGCTAGCCAAAAACTTCTATGATTAGACTGTACATATTTACAATATAATTCATTTTTAATAATTTTCTAAAAATCCTGTGTACAGGTAAGTGTGTAGGGATACGCTACAAAAATAATAGTTTAATGTTTTACTAGGTTTCAAATAAATCGACGGCATAAGGTAATTTAAGATGTTTATAGGCAGCCTCTGTGGCTATTCTACCTCTTGGGGTTCTTTTGATGTACCCTTCTTGGATAAGAAAAGGTTCATACACAGCTTCTATGGTTTCTGCTTCTTCTGCGCAGGCTGTTGCAATAGTAGTAAGGCCTACAGGTCCTCCTTTAAATTTATCGATGATGGTCGTAAGGATGCGTTTGTCCATTTCATCCAGTCCATGTGCATCTACATTTAAGGCAGCTAAACTTATGTCTACAATCGCTTTGGTAATCATTCCTTCTCCTTTAACTTGAGCAAAATCTCGTGTACGTTTAAGGAGATTATTGGCAATACGTGGGGTCCCTCTACTTCTTCTTGCTATTTCGTAGGCAGCCTCATCTTCAATAGGAATATTCAATAGGCCACTCGAGCGCTTAACGATGGTTGTTAATACACTGGCCGGGTAGTAATCTAATCGTGCGTTAATGCCAAAACGTGCACGTAGAGGAGCCGTAAGTAAACCTGAACGGGTGGTAGCTCCAATTAATGTAAAAGGATTAATGGCTAATTGAACGCTGCGTGCATTGGGGCCCGCATCTAACATAATATCTATTTTAAAATCCTCCATAGCTGTGTAGAGATATTCTTCGACTACAGGATTTAAACGATGGATCTCATCGATAAAAAGCACATTATAGGGTTCTAAGCTGGTTAAGAGGCCCGCTAGGTCGCCTGGCTTATCCAATACAGGGCCAGAAGTGGTCTTGATCTGGGTATCGAGTTCATTTGCAATAACGTAGGCCAAGCTGGTCTTCCCTAAACCAGGAGGGCCATGCAATAAGATGTGGTCTAGGGCTTCTTGTCGTTGTTTGGCAGCTGCTACAAATATTTGAATATTTGCTATTAATTTTTCTTGCCCCGTAAAATCATTAAATCCAACCGGACGCAGGGCTTTATCTAGCTGTTCTATAGGTTTTTTTATTAATGGAATCGTTGAGGGATCTTTTTTCATATTAGATTTAGTTTTTTAGAAACTTACTAATTTTACTTTATGACTTCTTAGGAACTATCCCTTTGGCTATAAGAAGATTCATCATGTTATTCTGCTTATCAACTACCTCTCTATGGATAATCGATGCTTTTGTATGTAATTTCTTCGCTTCTTCTTTGGATTCTAGTTCTTCTGTAGCTTTGCGAGTATAGGTGTGAATTCTCTCGCAATTTCTTCCAATAGATTCACGGTGATCCTGTAACTGGTTTGCCAAGGTTATTATGTCTGAACGTAATGTTGTTACTTCGTTTTTAGATAGAAGTTTTGCTAACTTTTGCTCCAAAGGTTTACAGCATTTCGAGATGTCTTCAATAGATTTAAAGTGCATCTTTGCTAGTCTTTTTGCCTCAGCTTTGTTAGTAACTATTGGCTCTGGTAACTTTTCCTCATCATCGCTACTCTGATATTGCCCTTTATTACCATCATATGCTGGCGGATTTTGTTGATTATTCGCCTGCTGAGATTGTTCATAAGTAGGAGGAAGATCAAAATATTTCAGTTTTTCCGGTGGTGCGTCTGGGTCATAAGTTTGACTATAAGGAGGTGGCGCGTCTTCCTCCGCTGGTGCGCTAGGTTCAAAACCTGTACTTGGAGCTGGTGGTGTTTCTTCAGGTGGTAAGGGGTCATGCTCGCTGGATGCTTCCGCTGCTGGTTCCTGCGCTGCTGGTTCCTGCGCTGCTGGAGTAATAGCTGCAGGAGGAACAGTTGTTTGCGTAGGCGTAGCTGGTTTGGCTGCTGCTGTTGGAGGCGTAGTAACTGTAGGTGTAGGCGCACTATGTTGATCACCACACGATTTAAACCACGGAAACAACACTACCCATGCTGTACCTCTACAGATAGGCATAACAGCACCCTGTTTTTTTTGAAGAAAAAATAACTTTTGTTGTGATAGAAATTTACCTATTGCCTTTATGATTTGCTGCATACCCTACTGAAATGTTTATCTGTATGGATTAACCCACATACTACCATTTTAATTATTAATAGGGAACTTTGCAAGTTTTAGGAACCTTCTGTATAAGAATTACTTATATTTATAAGAGGTGAGCCATGTATAAAATTTTATGGTTAACTTTATAACTTTAAAAATTGTTCATGCGTCAATCCGTTAGGTTATGTTATTAGATTTTGAAAAACCAATTGTCGAACTGGAGGAAAAACTTGCCATCATGCAGGAAAAAGCTAGGCGGCATAATTTACCCAAACTTATGGGTGCTATTGCTAAGCTAGAAAATGATATTGAAGCATTACGCAAGCGGACCTTTCAACATTTAACCAGATGGCAAAGGGTACAATTAGCCCGTCACCCAGATAGGCCTTATACCCTTGATTATATGCACCAAATTACAGATGACTTTGTGGAGTTGCATGGAGATCGTTTTCAAGGGGATGATAAAGCAGTGGTAGGGGGATTTGGAACCATAGATGGACAAACGATGATGCTTATTGGTCATCAAAAAGGGAGAACCACCAAAGAGCGCCAAATACGAAATTTTGGTATGGCTAATCCGGAGGGCTATCGCAAGGCACTGCGTTTGATGCGTTTAGCAGAAAAATTCCAGAAGCCCATTGTGACCTTTATAGATACACCAGGTGCTTATCCAGGGCTAGAAGCAGAGGAGCGTGGACAAGCAGAGGCTATTGCACATAACATTCAAGCTATGTTTGGCTTACGTACCCCTATTATTTGTGTGGTCATCGGAGAGGGAGCCTCAGGAGGTGCGTTAGGGATTGCTATAGGTGATCGAGTGCTTATGTTAGAGCATACTTGGTACTCTGTTATTACACCTGAGTCCTGTTCTTCTATTCTGTGGAAAAGTTGGGACTATAAAGAACAAGCGGCAGAAATACTACAATTAACCGCCCAGGATATGGCTCGATTTGGGTTGATAGATGGACTTATTCAAGAACCAACAGGCGGTGCCCATAGAGATGTGTCAAAGGCAGCCTTATTGTTAAAACAAAACATCCTTAGTCATTTGAAAAGTTTAGAAAATAAGCCCCTAGATGGGCTACTAGAGGAACGGATGGAGAAGTTTTGTGCTATGGGTAGGGTTATCTAGTAGGTTTATGCATCTGTTTTACATGGCTGATACTTTCTCCTTTATTTTTTCTCTAAACTGATCTCCCCTATCTTGATAGTGCTTAAATAAATCAAAACTAGCACATGCGGGAGAAAAAAGTATCACCTCATTAGGTAACGCAAAAGATAGTGCGCTATCTACGGCTAGAGATAGCTCATGGGTGTCTTGTATAGGTATGCTTAATAGACCAAAAGCTTGTATGATTTTTTTATTGTCTTTACCTAAACAAACGATTGCTTTTACTTTGTCTTTGACAATAGGTAGTAATTTCGTGTAGTCATTGCCTTTGTCTTCTCCACCTACTATCCAAACAATAGGTTGTGTAAAACTATTTAACGCTACCATGGTAGAGGCTACATTGGTGGCTTTTGAGTCATTATAACAATCCACGCCTTGGGGTGCCCCACACCACTCGATGCGATGGGGTAGTCCACAAAATGTAGGTAAAGCATGGGTAATAGATTCTGGTGTTACGCCAGCTAAGCTGACTGCTGCAATAGCTACCATGGCATTGTATTGATTATGCACACCAGGCAAAGTCAGTACAGTAGGATCGATGGTAAAATAAATACCAGGTAGGTGAAAATGATAGGCCTCAGGGCTACTGAAAATAACAGCATCTTTAAGGGCTAATCTAGCCATGGGATATAATTGAGCATCAGTCACTTGATGGTTTAGGTATTGTTGTGTAATAGGATCCTCTTTATTGTAGATAAAATGATCAGCAGTAGTCATGTTACGCAATATATTCAACTTGGCCCTAGCATAACCATCTATAGCTCCATCGTATCGATCTAAGTGATCCGGCGTGATGTTTAACAAACAGGCAATATGTGGTTTAAATGCTTTGATCCCCTCAAGTTGAAAGCTTGAGAGCTCTAGTACGTAATAATCATAGCTGTTTTCTGTTAAACATTTTGCAAAACTATGGCCTATATTGCCCACTAGGGCTACCTGTTTCTGCGCTTCTTTTAACAGATGGTAGGTAAGATGCGCCGTAGTACTTTTTCCATTTGAACCTGTTATGGCTATAATGATACCTTTTGCATAACGTGCAGCAAACTCTACTTCATCTATGATAGGTATGTTGGCCTGATTGATCTGCTTTACAATATCTACTGTAGAGGGAATACCAGGACTCTTTATCACTTCTTGTGTATATTGGATGACGCGTTGGGTATGTCCTTCTTCTTCAAAAGGAATATCATAGGCTACCAATAGTGCTTTGTAAATGGGGGCTATCTTGTAGCCATCAGAAACAAATACATCAACTCCTTTTTGCTTAGCCAGTAGTGCTGCACCAGTACCGCTTTCTCCACCGCCTAATATGGTTATTTTCATAAGTTGTCCATGGATGAAATTGCCTAACACAGGCAACCTAAGCGCCTTGTTCTACTTTTAGTAATGCCTGGATTCTGGCAACGGGCAATTTGGTTATTCTAGAAACTTCTTAAATAGAATTACCATTGGCTATCATTGTTTTCAGTAATGTAGCTTTACCTCTAGCTTCCCCTCTAGCTTCACCTATTTTGATACCCTCAAATTTACCTTTTTCAATATATTTTTGTGCAACTGTTCTCATAATTTTACCTTGTTCTTCTTCTGATAAATATTTATTTAGTAAATTCACTAATTCTACTTGCCTTTCCTCAGGGAGTTTGGCGTTGGTATACCGTAAAAAATAAGTTAGATAAATATACCCTTTTTCTTTATCTATTAATATAACACTTTTAAAGGTTTGTAGAAATTTCTCCCATAACATAATCATATCTCGTTCGTGGATGTGTTTGAGCATGTACTCGAGCATGCCTAGGTGTTGCTTGCTTATGATTGCATCATCAGCCATACTTTGCAAGTCAACCAGTTGATAATCTGCTGTCATGCATTGCTTAGCCATAATGGGAAGAAGGGAAGGATGCCGTTCACATAATAGCAAAGTGTATTTCCATAGCCGTAAAGCTGTCCAGTAATCAACGCTTGATTGGGCTTCAAGCAGGATATAAGCAAAAGAGGTTCCATGATTTTTGGTTTTAACCCTGTAGACAATATCACTGTATTTTTGTTTTAATGTTTCCTCTATATAACTTTCTGGCTCTATGGTTATCTTCGTTAAGTCTAATATATGTTTAAAATCATCCGGCAAATAGTATGCTAAGAATGCTTTGGCAACTACAGGATCTCTGAGTATGGCTTTAGACAACGGATCATGCTTTAATTTTTGTGACATAACGTTGTAATGGTTTGATTTTCATAATTTTTACAAATATAATCGTTTCTTACGATATCAACATATTATTTGAAACAAGTCATCTTTCTATAAATTTTTCTATATTTAATCAATCGTAGGTAGAAATCTACAAAACGTTACCCAGGCATGGTTTAATGCATATAGCCTATAAGTGTAAAGATTAATTTAACCCTGTAAAAAAAACAACATGAGTATAGATTGTATGGATTGTATTAGTATACTTAAGCATGAATCTAATACTAGGGATATACTATAGTAAAGGCATCAAAACATTTGAGGAATATGCTATAGGCAATCGAAAAATGTCTACTTTTGTCCTCACCCTCTCTTTGATCGCTACTACCTATGGGGGTAGTACCTTAAATTCTAGATTAGATGCCTGTTACCGCAATGGTATCTATGCCTTTATGCTAGACTTAGCCAGCCCATTAAGCTTCTACTTAGCCGCTAGATTTATCATTATAAGGATGCAGGAGTTCCTGGGAGATGTTTCAGTAGCGGAGTCTATGGGAAAACTCTATGGCAACACTGTCCGGCTAGTTACAGCCATTTTAGGTACCCTGTTGACCATAGCCCTTATTGTACCTCAATTTAAAGTAGGCGCTAGGATGGTAACTTTACTCTTGCCTAACCTAGAGCTGTTCAACAGCATAAGCCCTACTATATGGGTGGTACTATTGGGCTGTTTAGTGATAGGCTACTCCACTATTGGTGGCGCAAGGGCAGTGGCCTTAACCGATGTTTTTCAATTTTTTACCTTTGGCCTCTGCTGTCCAGTGATCATTTTTACCCTCTTATACCAGACCAACAATCCCGATGCATGGAAAACCACCCTTACCACCCCTCCTTTTAATTTGAAAGCCATTTTAACACCCAATGAAGCAGTAAACTGCCTGACAACCTATCTGATTTGGGCTGTATTTCCTTTTGATCCTGGTCGTATTCACCGTTTTTATATGGCTTCTTCCATAAGAAAAGCACAAAAAGTTTTTCATAACAGTACAATCATTCGTATTATACTCCCGCTCTTCTTTTTAGGCGTTGCCTTTGCCTTGCATGTAGGAAAGCATACCATTGAACCAAACAAAAATGCCCTAGATTATATCGTTGGCCTTACCTATGCCCCTGGGATAAAGGGTATCTTAGTGGCTGCTATTATTGCCCTATTGATGTCTACTGCAGACTCTAATTTACATGCAGCTTCGGTGCTGGTTGCTAATGATATACTACCTATATGGACTAAATCCACCCAGGCTAAGCCTACTTTAAAAACCGTAAGAATAGTTTCTGTTGTTGTAGGTATCATAAGTCTTATGCTTGCCATACATACTACGCAGTTTATCCCATTAATGTATAGCGCTGTACTATTTTATGTGCCCGCTGTTACGGTTCCGCTAATCATGGCAAGCCTAGGCTTTAGACCTTGTGCGCGTGCCGTGGTATGGCACATGGCTATAAATATCGCCATTACGATGGGTATGGTCTACTATAAAGGACCACAGGTATCCCAACAGGATATCTTTCAATCCATTCTGGTTAGTATTGGTGTATTATTTATGATGCACCATTTTTTACCTAAACTGCCTCATACCGGCTGGGTGGGTATTAGAGATAGTACCTATCTAGACTACGAAACCCAGGCCACAAAACTTTGGTGGGCTAGTTTATGGCCCAATCTAAAAACCCTCTTTACCAGCAACTATTGGAGCAGACAATTTCCAAAAGAAAAGGGAATCTTCTTAAAATTTGGTTCCTATTTGGTTGTGCACGCATTCATAGCCCTTTTGCATATGAATAAGAGCTATTTCATTCCCTATATCTATTGGTATATGGCTATCATGGCCATGGGTACCTACTTTCTTGCTTATCCTGGATTGCATGGTTATCAAGCAGGAGGTAGCCGATGAATGCGACTGCTTTGGCCCTTGCTATTATATGGTGTGCTAATGGTTTCTGGCAAAGCTTTTATGGTATTAGGCGACTACAGTCCCATGGTATGTTTTCTCTTTTTACTCCATGTAATGGTAGCCTTATCTTTATTATCATGGAAAATGGTAGTGGCTATGTTGGTTTTAGTGATCTATATGCCCAATAGGCTGTTTATGTTGCCTCCTGTCAATGGCTGGGCTGTTCTATATAGCAGTTGGCATGGAGCCAGTCATGCAACCTGGGTCCCTTTGGCTACGCTCTCTGCTTTATTATGTGCCATCTATTACCGCTATGCCAATCGGCGGCTAGCACAAGCATTGACACAAGTTAAACTATTACAAGAAAGTGAAGATGAAATACTTTTAGATGCTATCATGCATCAAAAATTTTATGAACAACAGATTCCGGAAGAGGGTAGTAGGGCACTATACAAAATCGAGCAAGAGTTGACCGCTATGCTCAAAGAAAATGCACTGTCTAATGTAAAGGAGACGTTATGGTTCGCTATAGAGAAATTAAAAGGTTTTAAAGAGTTTTTATTAACCAAAGCCTATGAAGGGCGATATACTATCGAACTGGATAAGAAGGCCATGACCTATACCAGGCTCGATGCAGTGATTTTGAAATTGCGTCAGTCTATGGAATCACTGGATCCTTCTACTAAATTATTGATAAGGTATCATACCACTATAGAAGGAATTTGGGTGGATGAAAAGAAATTTTACCGGCTATTACTCACTAATATTTTTGTGCTGGGTAAAGCATGTGAAGCAGATCGTATGGTTGTGCTTACCATCACTGATGCTACGCTAGAATATCTATACCATATACCATCCGACCAAGTAGAGCCTACTCGTTTCGTACCCGCTTTAGCTTTTCATATCACCCATAAGTGTCCACAAGCAGAAACTCCAGCAGTCTATCCTATTGATTTAAATGTAATGCCTTATGATGATTTAAAAACCACTGATATGACTGCGCTTGCTGCCTATGAAAGTATACGTATTGTGGATGCACATGGGGGATATAGTACAGTCACCCTGCTAGATCGGCTTTATGTGCTACCTATAAATGGCAAGCAGGTTGTTAGAGGAAAAACCTATAAGCCGGAACACCTTTTTATGCACGTAGTGGAAACAAAAGAAAGTTTAGCATTAGAACAACAACTCAAAAGGCTACTAGCCAAAGAAACAGCGCTGCCTAGTGATCTTATTCATGAAACGATTCAATTTATAAAAAAAGCACATGGGCATACGATGAGAAAATCTGGGGATCCTTACTACATGCACCCTATGGCCGCAACGCAGTTTTTGCTCAAAGAAACCAATGATCCAGAGACGGTATTAGCCACACTCTTACATGACATTGTAGAAGATACCCAAATACCTTTAAGTTACCTTACTGCATTATATGGCCCTACAGTAGCTGGTATTATCGATGGGGTTACCCACTTATGTAGTGGCATACGTCGCTGGCAACTTACCAAAGAAGAAGAACATGCAAAGATTATAGCGATAGGAAAAAAAGATATACGGGTATTACAAGTAAAGCTAGCCGATAGGTTACACAATGTAACTACCTTAAGCTGTAGATCTATAGCTGATCAAAAACGCATTGCAAAAGAAACCGTAGATTTTTATATTAGAATAGCCGAAGAAGTAGGCGTCGGGGGTAATTATTTAGTTCCAACCTTAAAAAAACTATGTGGTAAAATTTTAGCAGAAGGTAGATGATAAGAGCTGTCTGGTTTTTTATGGCAGATAATATGTTATCGATTCTATTTTGGCTGTATGGGTTTTATCTTTGTTTTTAAAAACAAATGCTTCATTATGCGTAGCAATAGTCCAAGCTTTAGTATAAAAGTCGCAAGGTAATTTGAACTTATCTAGGAAGCTTTTTGAAAAATCATTAGGATTCCTGGTTATTGTGAAAAATTTCTCTAATCTATCATTACCAAATTTTTCTATAAAAGCTTCCGTGTCATTATAGCCATAAGATTGTACATATTTATCCAAATCACTACTTCTTGGGATATCATTTCTATGCTATTACATCCGACCAAAACCAATGGATAAACATATAATAGTGGAGTTGTTAACAAGTTTTTTAGGCTACCTGTTATTTTTTTATGTGTATTGATTTTCATATATTTCGTTATTTTTTTGCAAAAAAATCTAATACCATATTTCTACGTTCTAAAATCCCATTGAAGTATTGATTAGAAATACGCGACTTGGCCAAAAAGCGGCTAAAAAAATTTGTAAGAAAATCTGATCAGAGCCAGCTCTTGAGCTCAGCAGGAGCGACCTCAGCTGGCTCAGGATTTTGATACAAATTTCGGCGCCTTTTTGTTCTGGAGCGACAGAGTTTTTTTGCATACTTTTTTTGGAGCCAAAAAAAGTATGAGGCCTGACCGGCGAGGTCGTTTACAGGGATGCTAACAATAAATGTACACATACTTTTTGTATGTGAGGATTTGAGCACCGGAAGCAACGCAGCGAACTGGTGCTTATTGCCGATTTGAAACTACAAAAGGATCTTCTGATTGACATATATACTGCTTTCGTTTCTCCATCGCCTGAGACAATCGCTTAGCCGATCTATATTTTTTTAATTGATAATAAGTAAAATACAACGCCTGAGCCATTGCTGGATGTTGCTTATCCGTTTTGCGCGCTAAATCAATATACCGTAAAGTACCATTCAGCTGTTGCTTAAACAGTATCATCGTGTTATGTAGCCTATAGTGCTTCATCGAGTTAGCCATTTTTTTTAGGATATAACCATAAAAAAAACCAATGCTAGGGAACTGTTCTAATTGGATATGAACATGAAAAGGGGTAAACCCTATGGGTTCCATTAACGTTTGATAATAGATAGTTATGCGTTGGCCGTGATCTATTTCAAAACTTAGCGGCAGCACAAATTTTGGACTGATGGTTGTAAGGATCAAATTCAATCCATCTAACCTATAACCCTGACTAGATGGCTTCATTTGTTCGATCAGTTGATGGGCTACACTAGAAGTTTCTATCGCTTTTTTGTACCATAAAAAACCAAGTTGGCGTAAGGCATGCGCCTGGTTAGCCCTTTTATTGACCATTTTTTCATAAAAAAACCGCGCTTCTTCGATGCGATTTTGGTATTCCAGTAAATAAGCATAAGCGTAGAGCTGCTCTAGTTGATCTGCTTTTTTTGCTATAGGCAAGGTATATCTTGTTTTTATATAGAAATCCTCACCTAAAATAAGCTTATGGTGCAAAGGTAAGGCTCTCTTTTTCGTTGGTTTTGGGCAGAAGGGTAGCATCGGTTTTGAACCCTCTATAGCGGCTAATAAATCCATTTCATAGCGGCTTATCTCCCCCGCCGCTTCGTAGATAGCTATCTTTTCTTCTAACAGTTGATTTTCGAAGGGAAATTTTACCCATGCTTGATTTATACAGCCAATCGCTGCCTCTATATGCTTTAGTTGATGATACTCAACATCAGCTATAGCCCGGTAAACGGAAACATTTGGCCCTGTTTTGTCTAGGTACTGTCGGTAGCATTCCACTGCATTGTTTCCCTCTTTACTGGCATGATAAGCCATCCCCATGTAGAGCAGCGGGATAGCTTCTGCTGGAAGCACACGTCTGCAAATCGTAAAAT
Organism: Amoebophilaceae bacterium; assembly: GCA_019744995.1. Classification (GTDB taxonomy): domain Bacteria; phylum Bacteroidota; class Bacteroidia; order Cytophagales; family Amoebophilaceae; genus Cardinium. Next base: position 10,337 of record JAIETQ010000048.1, on the reverse strand, counting down.
AGTCTATTGCTTGTTTAAAAGCTTCTTGTTTATAGTATTGAACCCCTCTGTTTAGATAATAATTCCATAGTGCTATGGTGTTGCTATGGGCAAAACTATGAAACTGGGTATGGGGTAAAGCCAACGCTTTAGCCTTGGTATAAGATAGTAGGGTTTCATCTAATAATACCGAAGCGTCTGGGGAAGTTATATGATTTTTGAGTAGTGCATGGTAAATTACCCCCCTATAGTACCAAGTAGCAGGGTGGTTGGCTAGTTTCGTATCCTTGATAACCTCATCTATAGCTGCTTTAGCTAAGTCTAAAGGTGAGGTTTCTACTGGTGCAGGCTGAGGCTCAGGGGCAGCCTCATTAGGCTTGCCTTCTTCGGTTGATGCATCAGGTGCAGCAGATTTTTCTGCATGAACCTTTGGTTTTTTCTTCTCTTTATTTTTATCCTCCAATAGGTCAAGCACACGCTTGAGGGGTTTAGGGAGTGCAAAAAGCCTACCTGTTGGTAAACCCCATAGCAGTAAAATAAGGAATGTCTTGATGTATGAAAACCTGCTCATGCTATTTAAGGCCATTAATAATGCCCTCAATAGTTTCCGTTACTTGATCACTAGCTCTCATACCATCTACTTTGTATAGCTTATTCATGCGTTCATAGTAGTTGGCTATAGGTAGTGTTTCCTGCTCATATAGCTCCATACGTGTTTGGATAGTATGGAGATCTTGGTCATCGAGTCTCCCTTCTTTAACCGCTCTACTTTGGAGCCGTTCTAGTAAATATTTTTTTTCTACCTCCAGAAAAATAGCAGCCTCGATCTGCGTTTTATATTGCGCCAATAAGTTATCTAAAAAAATAGCTTGTGGAATGTTCCTAGGGAAACCATCAAATAAAAAAGATACCCCAGCCGCTTGCTTTTGAATAAAATCCTCTACGACTTCGAATGAAAGGCTATCTGGTACCAATTGTCCCTTGCGGATATACTGTTCAATAGTCGCTTTATGCACCGCATTTTCGCTAATTTGTTTACGCAATAGATCACCTAGTGCCATGCAAACAAAGTTATATTTGGTAATAGCAGTAAGTTTTTTGGCTTGTGTTCCTTTTCCACACCCAGGTGGACCAAATAGAATAATATGTGCCATGATATAATAGTTTATTGTTCAAATAATAAATGTAAAGAAATAATTTTAAATAAAATTACCCTTGCTTCTATGGTATGATCGCTCTATCAAGCTATAGGCCTTCGACCTGTTTTTATATGCAACGCTTCTCTAGCCACTGCTAAGGCTTCTTTAGCAGTAGATTTGAGTTTTATAGCTATATTCGTTGGTTTAAAATAATGATCGGCCATATATACATCCACCGCAAGGGTATCTCGGGCCATCGCTAGTAGTGCTGATTTATTCTCATAATGTACCGCCTGTTCCAGGTCATAAAGCCGTTCTGCTAGTTTAATATAAATAGAACAGGCTTGTTGTTGGCTGATAAAATTACCTTCCTTGAAATGCGAAGGCTGCATACTACGCGCTTTGGTTTGATCTATGGATAAAATATTCTTTACTAAGAAAAAAATATTTGAATTATAATTGGCTCGAATAAAGGTAAGCGGGATGTGCGTATAGCAGGGCAGATCATAAAGTAGGGCACTACATATTATCTCGGTGGCCGTATGGCGGATAAGTTCTACCGCGTTGTTGAAAACCGTTGGGTCTTGTTTCATTTGTAGGGCTACCATTTGAGCAATATGGATAGCTCTTACAAAAAGTAAAACCCCAGAGCAGTGGATTTTACCGCCATAGCTTTTCCAAAGTCTATCCAACACTTCTTCGATAACCTCTAGTTTTACCGCTTCATAGCTGGATATACTGGATATAAAGCTAATAAAATCTTTTTTTACCCCCCTCATTTCTTCTATTTGATAGGCTGTAGCCACTACTTCATTAGGGAGTTGATCTCCTATAATTTGGTGCAATTTTTCTATGTTTAGCGGTAGTATGATAAGTATAGGCCATATTTCATGGGTATGGTCATGGTTCTTTAGGGAGGGTTTATGAGATCTAGTAGCTTCTATCGTGGAGCCAAGCAGTAAAGGGGAGCGAAACTTAAAACAAATCTTTCCATAGTGTGCTTGAACAATGGTTCGCATTCTTTCTTTGACCAGGTCTGGCCGAAGATTTTCTTGATCTTCTTGCTGTTTATCATCCGTTAGATCTGAATATAAGCGACTTACACTAGGTACATAAACCGATTCTGTGACCTTGTTGGTTACTACTATCGCCACTGCAGTATGGTAAAGTTGGTGATCATCTAGTATCTTTTTAGGGTCTTTATGGGCATAGTGTATCTTTGTAGGATAAAAAGATATTTTGATGAGTTGATCTGGAGGAGGTTGATCAAGATCGTTATGATCTGTAATACGTCCAATAGCTGCTACCAATAATTCTGTAATGTAGGGGATATCACAGCAGAGCTGTTTAGGGACCTTTTGTGGTAGCTTTAACGCTTTGGGTTCATTGGCAATAAGAGGTATCTCAGGGGTTTCTAGTAGTATTTTAGGCTTATAACCCCATCGTATTTCTGCGATAATTTCTACGCCACAGATGAGTTCATCTAAGGTCGTTTGGTTTGGATTTAATAATAGATATTTGCAGGCATAGGTTCTTTCATCGAAATAATCTTTCCAATGTTTCGTATGATAGGTTAATAAGCGTCTTTTTTCTGGTTCGCTTAGTTTATCCATCCGTTCTTCATAGAGGTCCCCAATTTTTTGTAGCGCTTGACTTAACAGATCTCCTGGGCCAGGTATGCCTGTAGTAATAGTGTCTAAGTAGCGATTGTAGCAATAATTTCTTTCCTCTTCTAGCTCTTTTTGTTTTTGTTCATATTCCAATTGTGCGATCTTAACTTTATTTTTTTCTTGTTCCTTTTTGTAGTGAACGATTACCGTTAACAGGAAACTTCCTAATCCAATCGTATACCAGTCATGCATAGGCATTAAGTAAGCCAGTTGACCATGCAATGCAGCATTTGCTATGCCTATGCTAAAGATAACAATAGAGCAGAAGATAGCCATGAGTAAGGGTAAGAAAAGTATCATACCCCCTAAGTGGGTAAAAGATAATATCCAGGAAAATTTTGGCGTAGCAGTATATTTCCAATGCCAGACGACATTGATAGGAAGGGTAAATAATAAGATGGAAAACCAGCAAAACCCTATTAAGGCCTTATGGTTACTAAATAGGGTTTGGTATTTTTGACCAATAATGCAAAAAATGAGTAAAAAAGCAATGAGAGATAGTTGGATAAAATGCCAATATACCAAGTTGGTTTGAATCCAGGTTGAGTTATGGTGCCAGCTGTTGTAAAAAAGTGAGGCCATGGTATGGATAAGTAGGTAGATAATAACCCATATCACTTTATTGCTATCAGGTACAATTGCGGCAAATCCTCTGCTACTAAATAAGGCAGCTAGTTTTTGTTTAAAACGGTAGCTGCTTCTGCTTTCTTCTTGTTTGATTTGTTCAAACCTTTCGTCGGGTTTTACCCAACCTGTATAGGCTGGCTGAGGTAAGGAATAATGTAGGGTCATCATGGTCAAAAAGTTGGCTGTAAGCGCAAGCAGTGCGCCATATATTTTATTTTCTGGTGTTGACAATTGATTCCATGTAACAGCCGTTATAATCCCTACAATCATCCCTGCTACCGTGGTACGGGAGGTGGCTCGAAAACCAAAAATAGCCAATAGCAAGGGAGCTGTTACCACTGGTATGTAGCACAGAAAAGAGAGGGTAAGTAAACCTATTAACCGTTGCTCATATTGAGCCAATAAGATGGCTATCCCCCCTAACATAAAAGAAGTAGCCCTGGCGACTAAAAGGGGATTTACATGGGGTAATAGCTTCAAAGCAGAGATAATGTCCTTGCTAAAGATTACCGCATTAGCGTTTAATCTAGAATCACTACTAGACATAGACATCGCTAGTAAAGCGATACAAACCAGCCCTTTAACCTCATTTGAAGGAAGGTTCTGCATCATATAATTAAAGGCCTCACTACTTCCTACATTGGAGGTTTGTACAAAAACAAAAATAGCAATAAGCATGGTAACCACATTAATAACCATAGCACCTAGTATCGCATAGTTAAATACCCGTTTAGCTTGTATGACGGTTCTTGCCATATATATCCTTTGTACCATGGCAGGGTCAATAAAGTGTAATGTCCATGTAATCAGTAATAAAACCATAGCAACCCATTTTTGGTCAAAGGTATAGAGGTGGCTTAATTGATAGCTTTCTTGGTTTTTTAAAAAAGAGAAGATCGCTGTGGGTTGCTGAATTTTTTGAAACATAAACCAGGCGATTAAGGGAAGGATGGTAACAAAGGTAATCAGTTGAAAAACATCGGTCAAGGTAACCGATCGGACGCCACCTAAAGAAGCGTAGACCACTAAAATGATGGCTACTATAATAACAACTAGGTTAGGAGAAACCCCACTGATACAGCTGGTAGCCATCTTAGAAATGACTACCAATTGTATGGCTAAATCACTAGCAGATCGAGCGAGGCTGGCTAGTCCGCTTATAACTTGAGGAATAGGCCCATATACCTGCCCTATGGTTTCTGCCACAGAGATATTAGACATAAAGGGGCCCATACGAACCACTAAAACACTTAATAATTTAAAACTGAAGGTGGTAAGCAAAAAACATAACAGGACCCAATGGATGCCTCGTTCATGTGCCCCTTCTAAATCATAAGATAAGGCTGCGCCAGAAAAAGTAGTCGCCAATACGGTGGCTACTAAATTTGCCGTTGAAAAGTTTTTATTGCCTATGGCATATTCTTTTAATGTTTTTACATAACTACAGCGGTAAATGCCTAAGCATAAAGTTACTATTAAAAAAATAGCAATAAGTAGTAGCGTGTTTGTATAAACCATGGTATCTTTCTTTGTTATAAGCGTCATTTAGATACGATTGCAAGCAAGTACTAAGTACGAGTATACAGAACTTTTAGTAAACATTCAACTTTCGCATTATAAATCTGTATCTTTACTCCTTAGCTTGCTTTTTCGTTATTTTTTTGTACTTTGGTTGCTATATTAGTTACACCATAATAAACAGTCTCCATGGATTCAGAATTAAGAGATCGCATCATACCTATTCATATAGAAGATGAAATGCGTAATGCCTACATAGATTATTCTATGTCTGTGATTGTAGCTAGAGCGCTTCCTGACGTGCGGGATGGATTAAAACCGGTACATCGAAGGGTATTATATGGAATGTATCAGCTTGGTTTACACTATAATAAACCTTATAAAAAATCGGCTAGGATTGTAGGGGAGGTATTGGGTAAATACCATCCACATGGAGATGTATCAGTCTATGATGCCATGGTGCGTATGGCACAGAGTTGGTCACTGCGTTATCCATTGGTAGAGGGGCAGGGTAACTTTGGTTCTATCGATGGAGATGCGCCTGCAGCTATGCGTTATACAGAGGCTAGGTTAATGCAACTATCCGAAGAGTTTATTAAAGAAATCAGTAAAGAGACGGTTGGTTTTCAGGCTAACTTTGATGGGTCTTTACAAGAACCTTTGGTGCTGCCTGCCAAGTTTCCTAATCTGCTTTTAAATGGAACCTCTGGTATTGCGGTAGGCATGGCTACCAATATGCCTCCTCATAATATGGTGGAGGTATTAGATGGGGTCATGGCTTATATTGACAATCCTGATATTACCATTCCGGAATTAATGGAACATATTGTGGCCCCTGATTTTCCTACGGGTGGCATTATTTATGGATATAATGGGGTCCGTGATGCGTTTGAAACAGGAAGGGGGCGTATTGTAATGCGGGGTAAGGCGATTATTGAAACCTTAGAGGGTGGTAAGCGGCAAATTATTGTAACGGAGATACCCTACCAGGTCAATAAAGCGTTGATGATCGAAAAAACCGCTCAACTAGTTAACGACAAAAAAATCGAGGGTATTGCAGATATTAGAGATGAGTCTGATAAAGAAGGCATGCGCATTGTCTATGACCTCAAGCGGGATGTGGTGCCCAATGTAGTACTTAATAACCTCTACAAGCAGACCCAGCTGCAAAGTGTTTTTAGCGTCAACAACATTGCATTGGTCGAGGGCAGACCTCAAGTGTTGAATCTGCAAGCGCTTATTGCCCATTTTGTAGCCCATAGACATGAAGTCTTTGTGCGCAAAACCACCTTTGATTTAGAGCAAGCTAAAAAAAGAATACATCTGCTCGAGGGGTACCTCATTGCCTTAGACCACTTAGATAGGGTCATTGCACTCATCCGTAGTGCTAAAGATGTTGAGGTAGCCAAAGCAGGATTAATGGAAACCTTTGCTTTAAGTGACGTGCAAGCCAAAGCCATCCTAGAGATGCGTTTGCAACGCCTTACCGCTTTGGAGCGTAATAAAGTCATAGAGGAGCATGCGCAGATCAAAAAACTGATAGAGGAGCTGCTAGCCATTTTAGCCGATCGATCCTTGCGTATGCAGCTCATCAAGGAAGAGTTTCTAGAGCTTAAGAAACGGTATGGCGATGCCCGTAAGACCATCATAGAGTATAACTCAGATGAGTTGACTATGCAAGACATGATTCCTGATACCGAAATGGTCATTATGGTTTCCAGTCAAGGCTACATTAAACGGACCCCTTTAGCCGATTATCGGTTACAAGGTAGGGGAGGGGTAGGCTCCAAAGGAGTGACCATTAAAAAAGATGATGTTACGGAGCATTTATTTATCGCTACTGCCCATCAATATTTGTTGGTCTTTACCGCCTATGGTAAAGTCTATTGGATAAAAGTCTATACCATACCAGAAACTAAAAAAACAACCCAAGGCAAGGCCATACAAAATCTTATCCATATTATGGCAGGTGATCAAGTGCGTAGCATAATACCAGTAGGGGATTTAAAGCATACCGATTACGTAGCCAATCAATATGTAGTCATGTGTACCAAGCAGGGGCATATCAAAAAAACAGCTTTGCAAGCCTATGCTACCCCTAGGTCTACCGGTATTCATGCCATTGTCATTCGACCAGGCGATGCCCTTTTGGAGGTAAAGCTTACCAGTGGGAATGACCATGTGGTATTGGCATTGCAATCAGGCAGAGCGATTCATTTTAATGAGCAAGATGTACGGCCTATGGGCAGGGTTTCTTCCGGCGTACGAGGGATTAGGTTAGCCAATGAAGCCGATTGTGTCATTGGCATGGCTTGTTCGCCCACCTTAGATGTAGACTTATTGGTAGTATCTGAGCATGGTTATGGGAAAAAATCTTCCTTAGCCGATTATCGCATTACTAAAAGAGGAGGAAAAGGTGTAAAAACCATTCAAATTACTGAAAAAACTGGTAATTTAGTAGCAATTACTGCGGTAAAGGATCAAGACGAGTTAATGATCATTAATCAGTCTGGGGTTGTGATACGTATACAAGTAACGCAGTTACCTCGTATAGGTAGAGCAACCCAAGGAGTACGTCTTATCCGATTGGGACAAGAAGATAAGATTGCTTCTGTAGCTAAAATAGATGTGTTAGAACCAATAAATGAATTACAAGAAACGACTATGGTAACATTAGATGATCTATATGAATCAACCCATGAACAAGATGAAGATATGGTAGCAGATGATTTCCTTTTAGAGGAAGACGACGACGATGATGATGATGATGAAGATGAGGAAGATGAGGAGGATTTCTTTGATGAGGAATAAAATAAACTAGTTTATTGTTTATGATACGAGAGTTAGGCGCCTATCTGCTTTTTTTACGTGCCATGTTTGCTAATCCTGTGCCTTGGCGCATGTTTATAGCGCGTGTTTTTAAGGAATGTCTACAGATAGGCATAGACTCTCTCTTTATTGTTTGTATCATTTCAATTTTCATGGGGGGGGCTACTTGTATTCAACTTTCTTCCCAACTAAAGAGTCCTTTCATAGGAAAGGACTTTATAGGCCTTGCTGTGCGCAATATGACGATTTCGGAGTTGGCTCCAACAGTTATAGGTATTGTGTTTGCGGGCAAGGTGGGTTCCAGTATAGCGAGTGAGTTGGGTTCTATGCGGATTAGCGAGCAAATAGATGCCTTAGAAATGATGGGGGTAAATAGTAGTAATTATCTGGTTTTTCCTAAAATTATTGCTACGGTATGCATGTATCCATTATTGGTTATCATTGCGATGTTCCTCTCTATTTATGGTGGTTTTCTTACTTGCAAATTCCTGACCTCCATATCGGGAGAAGCTTATATACATGGATTGCGGAATGCGTTTGATTTTTATGATGTGCAAGTAGCCCTTTATAAAGGGGTGGCCTATGGTTTTTTAGTTTCCTCTATTGCTGCCTTTCAAGGGTTTAATACCAGGGGGGGGGCATTAGATGTAGGGCAATCCAGCACCAAAGCGGTTACCAATAGTTGCATTGCCATTCTTATAGCTGATTTGTTTTTGGTTTATGTTTGCTTCAGTCATCGTATTTAAAATTTATTTTTTTATATGATTGTTTTTGATAATATCTCTAAGTCATTCAATGATAAAATAGTTTTGGATGGGGTGAGTGGGGTATTTAAAGCTGGAGAGATCAGTTTAGTAATAGGTGCTAGTGGGGGAGGTAAAAGCCTACTCATTAAATGTTTACTAGGGTTAGTGATGCCCGACCAAGGCAGTTCATTTTTCAATGATCGAGATTTTCTCTATAGTGATAAGTTGGTACAAACGGAGATAAAGAAAGAAATGGGTATGTTGTTTCAAGGAGGGGCGTTATTTGATTCTAAAAATATAGAAGAAAATGTTCAGTTTCCTTTAGATGTACTTACCAACATGAGCTTACCAGAAAAGAAAGATCGTGTCAATCAATGTCTACAACAAGTAGGTCTTCGAGATATTAATAAAAAGATGCCCAATGAATTGAGTGGTGGCATGAAGAAGCGGGCAGGTATTGCTAGGGCTATAGTTAATCATCCAAAATACCTTTTTTGTGATGAACCAAATTCTGGCTTAGATCCAAAAACGGCACTTAAAATGGATGAGTTGATTGCAGAGCTAACCTATGCTTATCAAACGACCACGGTGGTGATCACCCATGACATGAATACGATCTTATCATTAGGTGATTTTATTTTATTCTTATGTAAGGGAAAAAAGTGCTATGAGACGAGTTCTAAGGATATTTTAGGGGTTGATCTCGAGGAGTTGAATGATTTCTTATTTGTGGGTAAGTTCAAGGAGTTGTTGTATAAGAAAAAATAAGACGCCCTTGCAAAAGACCGCAAAGCATCCAAATCGTTTCGTTGCCTTTTAAAAAAAATGCCACTACGCGACTTGAGCAAAAAGCGCCTAAAAAAATTTGTAGAAAAATCTGATCAGAGCCAGCTTTTGAGCTCCGGAGGAGCGACCTTAGCTGGCTCTGGATTTTGATACAAATTTCGGCGCCTTTTTGTTCTGGAGCGATAGGTTTTTTTTGCTTACTTTTTTTTGTCTCAAAAAAAAGTAAGGCCTGGCCGGCAGGCCACGTATAGTAAGAACCCCTCACATACACGTAGTATGCTCCAGTTCAAACAAAACTTTTCACAAAAGAATATGAATGATAACAATCTACAGTTTAGTTTTACCCTATTAGATGGCACTACTTTTTACTTAGCTGATTTTCAACTTGTTTTAGTTGTAAATACCGCTTCTCAGTGTGGATTTGCGAAACAATTGAGTAGGTTACAAGCATTACATGAGCGTTATCAAGGTAGGGGATTTACGGTATTAGGTGTGGCTTCACAAAGTTTTGGTAAACAGGAGTTTCAGGCGGCTTGTGATATAGAATCGGCTATAAAGAAGCGGGCAGCGATCACTTTTCCCATGACCCAATTAACTGCTGTAATTGGAGAGGCTATCCATCCATTTTACGCATGGGCTGCAGGTCAGGTTTCTTTATTGGGCCGTCCCAAATGGAATTTTCATAAATATTTAGTGAGCAACAACCCTATGACTTTGATTGACTGGTTTTCTTCTGTGACAGATCCGTTGGGTGGGAAGGTTATAGGTGCCATAGAAGCCGCATTATCAAATGGGCAGAAAGCATCCAGTTAAAAAAAATGCCTTAAAAAATGCCTTTACGCGACTGGAACAAAAAGCGCCTAAAAAAATTTGTAGAAAAATCTGATCAGAGCCAGCTATTGAGCTCCTTCGGAGCGACCTCAGTTGGCTCAGGATTTTGATACAAATTTCGGCGCCTTTTTGTTCTGGAGCGACAGAGTTATCAAGGTAGGTAGGCCCTCGCGGGCTTGCCTCCTCACACCACCGTACGTACGGGTCCGTAT